>JAEDDO010000097.1 GCA_016298055.1 Frisingicoccus sp. | reverse complement strand
TAGCTTACGAGCTTCCGGAAGAAACGACAGAAGAAGAACTGGTTTCTCTCGTTGAGCAGCTGAATATGAGCAGAGATGTTCATGGTATTCTTGTTCAGCTTCCGCTGCCAAAGCACATTAATGAGGACAAGATCATCAAAGCGATCGCACCTGAAAAGGATGTGGATGGTTTCCATCCTCAGAGTGTGGGTGCATTGAGCATCGGTCAGCCTGGATTTGTTTCCTGTACACCTGCCGGAATCATTCAGCTTTTAAAACGCAGCGGCATTGAAATTGACGGTAAAGCGTGTGTTGTTGTCGGACGCAGCAACATTGTCGGAAAACCGATGGCATTACTGTTGTTAAGAGAAAATGGTACAGTAACCGTGTGTCATTCTCACACAAAGGACTTAAAAGAAGTATGCAAAAGAGCGGATATTCTGGTTGCTGCTATTGGAAAACCGAAATTCTTTAACCATGAATATGTAAAAGAGGGTGCCGTTGTCATCGATGTCGGTATTCATCGCAATGAACAGAATAAGCTCTGCGGGGACGTGGACTATGAGGATGTTCTTCCTCTTGTTTCCGCAATTACACCTGTACCGGGCGGTGTAGGTCCGATGACAATTGCCATGCTCATGTATAATTGTGTTCAGGCGGCTGAAATGGAGATTTGTTAATGAAAATTTTATTTGTTTCACTTGGATGTGATAAAAATCTTGTAGATTCTGAAGTGATGCTGGGTCTTTTGCGGGACCGGCATCACGATATTACAAATGATGAGGCTGAGGCGGAAGTCATTGTGGTCAATACATGCAGTTTTATTCATGATGCCAGAGAGGAGAGTATACAGACGATTCTTGAGATGGCGGAGCTGAAAAAAAGCGGACAGTGCCGCTTACTTATTGTCACAGGCTGTCTGGCTGAAAAGTATAAAGATGAAATACTTGAAGAGCTGCCTGAAGTGGATGCGGTGGTCGGCACAACAGCTTATGATAGGATCTGTGACGTCATTGACAGGTCACTGGAAGGCGAACGTGTACAGTCCTTCGAATCCATTGACAGACTGCCGCTTGTAAATACACGAAGAGTCCTGACGACCGGAGGGTATTCCAGCTATCTTAAGATTGGTGAGGGATGTGACAAGCATTGTACCTACTGCATCATACCGAAATTGAGAGGTAATTACCGAAGTGTTCCTCTGGAAAATGTGCTGAAGGATGCCCGACAGCTTGCTGAAAGCGGTGTGACAGAGATCAATATCGTGGCACAGGAGACAACGACCTGGGGAAAGGATATTTACGGTGAGAAGCGTCTTCCGATGCTTTTAAAAGAATTGTGCAAAGTGGAAGGTATCCGATGGATCCGTCTTCTTTACTGCTATCCGGAAGAGATTACGGATGAGCTTATTCAGGTCATCAAAGAAGAACCGAAGATCTGCCATTATCTGGATATGCCGATTCAGCACAGCAGCGACGCTATTTTAAAACGTATGGGACGAAGAACTTCAAGACAGGAGCTGGAAGATATTATCGGAAAGCTGCGCCGTGAGATACCGGATATTGCTCTTAGAACAACCCTGATCACTGGTTTTCCGGGAGAAACAGAGGAAGATCATGAGAATCTGAAGTCTTTTGTGGAAACGATGGGTTTTGACCGTCTCGGTGTATTTACCTACTCACCGGAAGAAGGAACGCCGGCGGAGCGTATGCCGGATCAGGTGCCGGAAGAAGTTAAAGAAGAGCGGCGAGATGAGCTGATGCTTCTGCAGCAGCAGATATCTGCCGAAAAGACAGAGCAGATGGTTGGGAAAACCCTTGATGTGCTTGTGGAAGGACGGATTCCGGAAGAAGGTATTTATGTTGGCCGTACTTACAGAGATGCTCCGGAGGTGGACGGATATATCTTTATTCATGCGGAAGAAGAAATTATTTCCGGAGATTTTGTGACTGTAAAAGTAACCGGAGCGGATGAATATGATTTGACAGGAGATGTAATCTATGAATTTACCGAATAAATTAACAGTACTCAGAGTGATCATGATTCCATTTTTTGTATTTTTCTATCTCACAGGTAATGTCGTCATTGCGGACATCCTGTTTATCGTGGCAAGTCTGACAGATATGCTGGATGGAAAGATTGCAAGAAAATATAATCTTGTAACAAATTTTGGAAAATTTATGGATCCGCTGGCAGATAAACTGCTTGTGGCAGCGGCATTGATCTGCTTTGTAGAGCTTCGGCGAATTCCGGCATGGATCGTACTGATTATTATCAGCCGTGAATTTATTATCAGCGGTTTTCGTCTTGTTGCTGCCGAAGGCGGTAAGGTTATTGCTGCCGGTTACTGGGGAAAAATAAAGACAGCCGTGACAATGGTGACGATCATTTTCATGATTCCGAATTTCGGCGGCATGGCTGCGACGAGTCATACAATTTATATTATTGAACAGATTTTAGTTTATGCTTCTCTTATTTTAACAATTATTTCTCTCATTGACTATCTTGTGAAAAATAAAGAGGTACTTGGAGGCGAAATGTAATGGTTATTGAATTTATATCTGTCGGAACAGAAATTTTGCTTGGAAACATTACAAACACAAATGCAAGATATCTTGCAGAGGAATGTGCGGTACTCGGACTGTCCAATTATTATCAGGTAACTGTGGGGGATAATGAGGAACGTCTTTCTGATGCCATCCGTACAGCGCTTGGGCGTTCTGATATTGTACTTCTCACAGGCGGACTCGGACCAACAGAAGATGATATTACCCGGGAAACAGTGGCAAAAGTACTCGGAAGACAGATGTATGAGGTTCCTGAGATCCATCAGCAGATCCAGCAGTATTTTGAGCGGATGGGAGCAAAAAATCCTTCCAGTAATAACTGGCGTCAGGCGATGGTCATTGAAGGGGCCGAAATCGTTGAAAATCATAACGGAACAGCGCCGGGAATGATTGTTCCTGTTGATGAGAATAAACTTGTCATTTTAATGCCGGGACCGCCGGAAGAGCTTAAGATGATGTTTGAAGAAAGTATTGCGCCATATCTTGCAGGACGTAATCAGCAGGTCATCTGTTCAAAAACGGTAAAGATCTGCGGTATGGGCGAGAGCAGGGTGGCTGCAGCTTTATCCGATCTTATTTCTGCGCAGACAAATCCAACCATCGGAACTTATGCAAAGGGCGGAGAAGTCCATTTAAGAATAACGGCAAGCGGTACAGACGCAAAAGCTGCCCGTAAGAGTATTAAGCCAATCGTTAAAGAGATAAAAGAACGTTTTGGTGATAAAGTTTATACGACAAGAGAAAGCGAGACTTTGGAACAGCACGTGGTGAGCCTTTTAAAACGTCGTAATATGACCATTGCGACAGCAGAATCCTGCACCGGCGGCATGGTTGCCTCAACACTTGTCAATGTGCCGGGGGCATCGGAAGTATTTAATGAAGGTTACATTACTTATTCCAATGATGCAAAACATAAACTTTTAGGTGTGAAGAAAAAAACGCTTAAAAATGAAGGTGCAGTCAGCGAAGCCTGTGCCCGCGAGATGGCAAAGGGGGCTGCAAAAGCGGCCAATGCCCGTGCTGCTATCTCTGTCACGGGAATTGCAGGACCGGATGGCGGCACAAAAGAAAAACCGGTGGGTCTTGTTTATATTGGATGCTGTATTGACGGAAAAGTCTGGGTTGAATGTTATCATATGAACGGTGATCGTCAGAAAATCCGTGAGATTACAGTAAAAAGAGGTTTGGATATGCTGCGGCGGTGTATCCGCCAGAGCGGGGAAGAATAAAGGAGGCTGCCTATGAACACAAAAGACAAGAAAAAGTGGTTTCTTGCAGTGGTACTGTGCCTTGTGATGTGGGCAGTCTGTGGATGCACAGGCGGTAAAAAGATGACCATTGATACAACCCTTGAGATGGATTCTTCTTTTAAAGGGACGCGAACAATGTCAGCCCTTGTCCCTGCCAGCATTTTTCGGCAGGCATTTAAAAGTGATCTGGAAGCATTGCAGAGCATGGTCACAGCAAAATGTCCTTCCACCCTTTTGTGTTCAGCAGATGAAACAGATCAGGGCGTGGAGATAACCATGACTCTGGCCTTCGCCAATCTCAAAGATTATACGAACAAGATCGGACAGATTCTCGGAAAGACACCGGGCATTTATTATGAATCTTCAGATTCTGTTTTTAAAGACGGCTTTATGCTTCAGGAAAATTTTACTTCGCGAGATCTGTTCGGATGGCTTGTGGATGCTCTGAAAGAGGAGAATAGCCAGTTTGCTGACATGAAGCTGGAAGATATTTTTGAAAATGGTAAAAATATTGTCAGTTATAATGGTCAGACATATGAAACGGAAGTTCATATTCATGTAGAAGAGATGGAGTCACATGCTTTTGACTCATTGTCTGTGGAGCTGACAATGAATGATGATGATTCTTTTAAAGTTGCTCTGAACTTTTTTGTAAATCAGGATACCTATTATGACATGGGAGATGATATGGACGAAGTTATTAAAGGACTTCTTCCCGACGGAGGTGTCTATGATGTTACCAATGTGAATGAGCAGCGGGTGTATACGATCGAATTCAGTACCTATAATGAAAAAACACTTATTTCTCAGTTAAATTCTGTATTGCATACAGACAAATGTGAATTTAAAGTGACGGAGAATGGTGATGAGGCGGATCCTTTTAAAGCCCGCAAAGATATTGTCATGTATCTGGACGGTTCCTATTTTCTTGATTTCGGCCGGGCAGATACGGAGCTTGTTTATAAACTGAATGTCAGTTCCGATTATGCTTTTGATTCCTGTGAATCTTTAACAGGCTTCTTGAAAAACTATTCTTTTGACAACTCAAATAAATATACGAGCATATTTATGAATGTGGGTCCTTCAGACAAGGTACAGGTAAGCCTGACCTACGCTGTGGACATCCAGAAGATCCGGATCGCGACAAAAGTCGGCACAGGCGATCTGCTGGAAAGAGAATTGAATTTTATATTCAGTTCAGATCAGGCCGAGCTTGTCGGAGAAAATTTTGAAGAGCGTCTGCGCTCACGGATGAGTGAAGATATGGTGCTTGATCAGACGAAATCTGGAAATGAGACAACATACACTGTCCGAATTGAGGCTGAGAATGAGGAAGATTTGTCCAGAAAAACAAGTTTCTTTCTGGACGGCTCCGTCAATGAAGACGCAGAGGAATATACAAGTCTTCTTAGAGGCGGCCAGATGAAGAAAAAACTTAAGACAAAGACCCTTGCTTTTGAAGACAGAATCAATCTGGAAAGCTTTCTCGGAAGTGCATCTGTGAATGAAAAGATTGAATATTCTATTGAATATCCGAAAGGCTATGCGGTATCCTTTGAGGAAAACGGACATTCGGATATGATCACCGAGAATAATATTTTGACATGTACAACAAAAGATTCAATTATCATTGTGAAATCAAAAGGAGAAATAACCAATTATTCCGGAATCACCCAGCTTTTTTTATGGTGGATCAGCTTTATCGCGGCAATCCTGTCTTTTGTGATCAATCTGAGACATATTGTCGGATATATACGCCATCGGGAAAAATACCTGATGAAGGCGGATCTGTTCAAAGGGAAAAATATTATTTTTATGACGATCGGCGTTGTGGCCCTTGTCGTATGGGTATTCACCAGTTTTCGTCTCATCCTTCGTATTTACTGATTTGTCTGCGGTAACAAAAAAGACAGATCACACTGCCGAGGATGATAAGAAAAAGAATCATGAAGGCACAGTGAAGAAAGAAGCCGTCGGGAAGAATGCGGATGACAGGATCCGTTGTTTCATCGAATATCCAGTAATCATTATTAAAAAACAATTTGTGAAATAAAACAAAAAAGCGGTCCCAGTTAGCGGCAATCAAAAGGCCGAGAACAGCCGGTATAGTCAGTGAAAGTACAGAAGTCAGTTTTAAATAAACCGGCTTCTGTTTTTTTAATAAAAAAATGCCGGCAAGACTGCCGATAAAGCCGACAGGAAGCAGGACTGCCTGGATAAAGACAAAAATATTTTTCACTTCGATAAAGTGGATGCGCCCTTCCGTTGACATGGGAAGATCAGGAAAGGAAAGTTCACCGTGATAAAATACAGAATTATAGTCGATTAATACATCATAGTTTTTCCGAATCATTTCTTCAGAGAAACCTGTCTCCTCTGCAAGATTAAAATGATGAATGTCCGCGTAATAAAGAGGGCGAAAATTCAATGTTATGACGACAGAAGCAGAGATGATGCATAACGTAAGAGCAAGCGCTGTAAAAAAATGTTTGAACATAATAAAACCTCCATTGCGTTGTATATAAGTATAACACATTTATGTAAAAAAAGACGCAGCAAAATGCTGCGTCATGATAGCTTCTTTTTTTACTCAGCAGGCATACAATGGCCTTCTTCGCCTCCAACAACAGAAAATTCGTGAGGCCCCTGATCAACACCGTTGCCTTCGCAGAAATAAGCGAGACCGATGAGATCGCGTTGACCGGAACTATACACGGCTACAATTCCAGCTTGATGGTACACATGCCCGCCGCACTTGGAACAAATCTTATTGCAGCTTACTTGAGGACCTATATCTATAAATCCACCACTGATCTCTTTAAGTTCTTCGTCATTCAAAGAAAAGTTTTCTTTATTCATTATAAATTCCTCCTATAATCGATTCTATGATTTACATTAGAGCAACCGGCCTAAATTGTTGACAGACTATTTTTCGTTTTCCTCAGAGAAGAAACCACCATTAAGCTTTTCTTGATCTGAGGAGAAAAATCCGGCTTCTGCCTGAACTGTATTTGATGCAGAATTCGCACTTTTAAGAGAAGGTTCTTTTGTAATCTGTTTAATATCCTGTGTATTTGTTCCGCCAGTTACCTGATC
>JAEDDO010000010.1 GCA_016298055.1 Frisingicoccus sp. | reverse complement strand
TTCCTCATCTGGGACATGGATTGGGAATTCTCAGAGGAACGGAAGGCGAATGTGGGGGACAGGTTCATTGACTCTATGAGTCAATGAACCTGTCCCTCATCCATACTTCCGGAGCGGAAACCTTCAAGATCCAGGGTGATGTATAGAAATCCAAGATCTTTCATGGCTTTTATAATTGTTTCACGGTGTTCTATGAAGCGTGTAAAGTCTTTTGTATCGACTTCGATGCGAAGAATCGGATTGTGGAAACGCAGTCTTACATTATAAAATCCAAGGTCTCGAATCAAAGTTTCTCCTCTGTTGATACGGTCGAGAAGTGGATAGTCGAAAGGCGTATCGTAGGGAAGACGGGTAGCCATGCAAGGTGTGGATGGCTTGGAAGCTGTGGAAAGTCCTGCTTCCGATGCCAGACGGCGGATCTGGGCTTTTGTCAGTTCACAGTCGATAAGCGGACTGTGGACGCCGGCTTCACGTACAGCCTGAAGACCCGGACGATAGACCTTTGTATCATCCAGATTTGAACCTTCACAAAAATAGTGGTACCCGGCGTTTTCTCCTGCCTGAAGTAAAGATTTGAAAAGCAGAGATTTACACAGGTAGCATCGATTTTTTGGATTCATCAGGATACGTTGATCGGAAAATTCGTCGACTTCGATGATCTGATGCCGAGCACCAAGGTTTTCTGCAAGTTTTTGAGCCTCGGCGGTGTCATTATGCGGATGAAGGCGGGTAGCAAAGGTAATAGCCAATACAGGTTTGTCTGAATGAGCCTCCTGGACGGCCCGGCAGGCTGCAGCCAGTAAAACGCTGCTGTCCACGCCGCCGGAAAAAGCCAGACAGATACCTTCCTGTGCATGAGGTATCAGCAGGTCTACAAGTTGTTTCATTTATTTTCTCCTTCAGGTGATGTCTTTTTGTATTCAATTGCTTTGCGTTCAGACAGGTCCTTTGTGTGAAGAATAGATGGATCATAGGCAATTGCTTTGATCATAGCATATACTTCAGGGAAGCTGAGCTGATGTTTTTTTGCAATGGATGCCACATCATCATTTTCCGGATAAGCATAAATACGTCCTTTCCATGTGGCGTATTTGACTTTGGCTTTACCCCAAGGTGTGTCGATGGAGCGGATTTCACGTGGAAGAATCGTGCGCTCTACAGGATATTTCCGGAGACCGATGGTTGTTGTGTGCGTGAAAATAATATCTTCCATTTTTTCGATAAGCGACTCACGGCAAAGGACGGTCAGCATCGTTGCCGGACGATTTTTCTTCATGTAAATCGGCATGGTGTATACATCCTGTGCACCGGCTTCAAATAACTGGTCAAAGGCAAATGCAATCGTTTCTGCACTGCAGTCATCCAGATTTGTTTCTATTTTCCATATAGGTTCCAGATCAACTTCACGTTTGGAAAAACCGATATCTTTATCTTTTGCTTTAAAAGCTGTTGGCAGTGCTTCTTTTTTTACAGTGATTTCAAAGACGGGATGTCTTTCTTTTTCTTCTGGTTTTTGAGATGGTTTTTCGTCCAGATCTTCGATGAGCATAGCACGGAGAAGACTGGCCTTTTCATATTCGCGTTTGCCGGCACCGATACCGGTTTTAAGAACACGGAAGTGTTCCGGCAGATGTTCCTTTGTGCGCAGGGCAGCGGCAATGGCAGCACCGGTCGGTGTAACAAATTCCCCATGTATGTTCATAATATGTATCGGAAGATTATAAGCGGATATAATGTTTGAGACAGCAGGTACAGGAATCGGAAGAATTCCATGCTGGCAGCGGACCGTACCCTGACCTTCATAAAGTTCAGAGATAATGACATCTTTAATATTCAGTTCATCCATGCAGACAGCTACGGCAACGATATCAATAATCGAATCAATGGCACCGACTTCATGAAAATGGACTTCGTTTATCGGCTTATTATGAGCCTTAGACTCAGCTTCTGCAATAACCTGAAAAATCTTTAAAGCTGTGATTTTGGCGCGTCGGCTAATCTGACTGCTGTTTATAATGGATTGGATGCTTTCGAGATTTCGATGTTCATGATGATGGTGGTGATGACCATGTTTGTGTTCATGATCATGATGATGATGTTCGTGTTCATGATCATGATGGTGTTCGTGATGTGGCGTTCCATGCAGATATTCCATATCGTGATCATGATTTTCATGTTCGGCGTCTAAAATAACATTAAAGTCACAGGCATCGATTCCAGCCTTGTTGACCCGGGATATTTCTACGTTATATCCTTTCAGATCTAAACTGTCCAGAGCGGATTTTAAAACAGATGGATCGACACCGAGATCAATCAGAGAAGCGACGGTCATATCACCGCTTATTCCCGAATAACATTCCAGATATAAAACTTTGTTACACATAATAATTACCCCTTTAGTTTTGAATTTCATGGGATAAATATATCACAAAAATGTATTTTGGGCAACTTAACAGCCACTCCCGGTGGCTGCCAGAAACAGGAAATTGACAGAAGAATGAATGCTGGATTACAATAGTTTTATATAGGAAAAGTGGCAGAAAAAGGAAGGTGGGATGGTTAATGTCTCCTATAAAATCATTGGAATTTATTACGAATTTTATACAGGGAAAACGAGAAAAGATACCGCAGAAGCTGTATGAACCTCAAAAACCAAAGATGCCGGAAATAAGGAACAATCCTCAGCCTTTAGAACGGTCTCTTCCTGAGGCGGAAGGTGTTCCTTCCGGATGGCTGGAGAAATTTTTCAAAGACATGTCGGAGCCGGAGATAGCATCCCATTGTATTATGATCGCAAGACATGGAAAAGTGATTGCATCTGCCGGATTTAAGCCTTACAGAGAGGACATATGGCATATTTCCCATTCACTTTGTAAAAGCATTACGAGTCTTGCGGCAGGCATTGCCATTCATGAGGGATATTTTTCAATAGAGGATTCACTTCATGATATTTTTCCGGAAGAAAATCGATGGCCCGACGCTTTTAAGAAAAATGATATTACTGTGCGGGAGCTTCTTACGATGAGCACCGGCGTTACATTTAATGAATTGGGAACGGTGACGGAGGAGGATTGGATCCAGGGGTTTATGAACTCTTTTGAAGTCTTTGATCCGGGAAAAGGTTTTGCATATAACAGCACAAATACGTATATGCTTTCTGCGATTATTCAGGAGCAGACGGGGATGAAGCTGTTGGATTATTTAAATGAAAAACTGTTCCATCCTATGGGCATTTATGATCTTTATTGGGAAGAAAGTCCGCAGGGAGCCAATAAAGGCGGATGGGGATTAAATCTGTGGATTGAAGATATGGTTAAGCTGGGAATTTTATGTTTAAATGAGGGGTGCTGGAAAGGACAGCAGCTTGTGCCTCGGGAATGGTTTGAAGAGGCAGTAAGAAAACAGATAGACACACCGGAAGAGATGAACCGATACGGCTACGGGTATCAGTTCTGGATGTGCAAGCGTCCCGGTTCTTATCAGTTTAATGGTATGTTCGGGCAGAATGTGGTGATCCTTCCGGATCTGGATATGGTCATTGCCACTACAGGAGGAAGCCGGACCATGTTTCCTGAGAGTCGGACGATGGATATTATTATGAAATACTTTGGGGGCGATGATTGTCCGATCAGCAATTATCCTCTTCTTCCGGATGAAAATGCTCACAAGCAATTAAAACATTTTCTCGAACAGCTGTCTTTTATGAACTTTGGTCCGAGACAGCAAAGAATTTTTCAGAAAAAAGGACGTTTTAAAGGACGATGGGTCGTAATGAGAAATCGAATACCTGACTATAAGCGGATCGAGGGGGATATTCCGGGAAGAATGGAAAGCCTTCTGAATAAAATCTATGAAATGGAAGAAAATACAGCCAGCGTGATACCTTTAATGTTACAAATGATGCACAATAATTACAGTACAGGGATGAAGGCGTTTCGCTTTGTTATTCGTGAAGCTGTGCTGTGGCTGGAAACTCGTGAAGGTACATGTGTACACAGAATCCGGATTGGATTTGATGGACCTTTATACAGTGAGATCGAGTTAAACGGTGAATATTATAAAGTGGGAAGCCGAGCTGTGTTCCGGGAGGATGAAGATGGAAGAGATTTGTTGTATGTCATGCTTTCTTATGTGGAAACGACCAGTACAGAAATTATAAAATTTTGCTTTAGGGAAGAGAAACTTCTTGTAAAATTTGAAGAGCGTCCTGAGATTGAAGATGTTATATCCGGGTTGGATGTGCTCATACCGGTGCGAGGCCTCAGAGCTCTGGCCCCGGTAAAACGTGTATCGGATCTTAAATTTGCCCGCAGAGAAATGGGACGGATCACGCGCCAAAAAGTGTGGGCAGAAGTGAAATTACAGGTGAATTCAGGGGAAGAGCAGCTATAGTGCCGGGAAGGCCCATTTTTGAACGTAAATGGTGAAAATACCTTGACAAATGGGGCGGAAACGTTTATAAATAGATTTGACTATGTTTAAGATGTTGGAATTTTAAGGAGGAGTATTATAATGAACAAAACAGAATTAATCGCAGCTATGGCGGAACAGGCAGAATTATCCAAAAAAGATGCAGAAAAAGCTTTAAAAGCTTTTGTAGATATTGTTGGCGAAGAATTAAAGAAAGGTGAAAAAGTTCAGTTAGTTGGCTTTGGAACATTCGAAGTAAGCGAAAGACCTGAGAGAACAGGAAGAAATCCTCAGACTGGTGAGGTTATGCAGATTGCAGCTTCCACAACTCCTAAATTTAAAGCAGGAAAAGCTTTAAAAGATCTTGTAAACGAAAAATAATCCTATGCGGTTAGACAAGTTTTTAAAGGTGTCCCGATTAATCAAGAGGCGTACAGTTGCCAACGAGGCATGCGACGCAGGCAGAGTCTTGATTAACGGCAAAGTGGCGAAAGCAGGAACGGCAGTTAAAACCGGAGATGTTATTGAGATTGGCTTTGGAACCCGCAACGTAAAGGTTGAAGTACTGGATGTTGCGGAGACAGTGCGTAAAGAGGAAGCCAAAGAACTGTTCCGGTATTTATAAGGTTTTTTCCTGTGAAGCGGCAAGGAATGATCAGAGGGATCTGTAGAACGGTTAGCGGAATATTATAATAAACCTTTCCATATATTTAGATGAGCTCATTTGTAGGGCAGCTCATTTAAATATAAGGGGAGGTTTTTTTATGGAGGAGAGACTGGGGGGAAATAACCACAGACTGATCGTCTCTAACCGAAACACTATTCAGATGACAGGTGTTGTTGATGTGATTTCTTTTGATACAAATGAGATTGTTGTGGATACAGAGGAAGGACTCCTCATGATCCGGGGTGAGGATCTTCATGTTAATCATTTAACTCTGGAAAAGGGAGAGGTTCATATTGATGGTCATGCAGACAGCCTTATTTATTCGAACAGCCAGAAATTTCAAAAAAGTTCCCCAAAAGGATTTGGGCGTCTTTTTAAATGACATATGAGTGCAGAAGTTCAAAATCAGTTCTATTTTTTCTTTTTTTCTGCCTTCTGGGGTGTCGGGATGTGTTTCATCTATGATGGATTAAGAATCTGGCGCCGTCTGATTCACCACTCACTGAGACAGATGAATATACAGGATATTGTCTATTGGATCTGCATGACTGTGGTTTTATTTTACCTCTTATTCACCTATAACCGGGGCGAAATCCGAAGTTATACGATTGCCGGTATGATTGTCGGGTGTGTTTTTTATCAGAAAACAATCAGTCCGGTATGGGTCGAACTGGCCTATCGGCTGCTTCGGCCTGTGATACATCTGTTTTTCGTACTTTTTTCGATAATAAAAAAAATCAGGCGGAAAATATGCGGATAAGCATTGAAATATTTTACAGAAACAGGTAAAATAAAAAACATAAATGTCAGTTTAGCATTTTTTATCAGGATTTAAGGTGAAGATATATGGCGCAAAAAGTAAGAAAACAGAGAAGGAAACGGCATAATCGCAGCGGCATGGCAGTTATTGCCTGTGTTGTCTGCATTTTTTGCATTGTTCTTATATATAATAGTGTACAGCTGAAGAACAAATTAACTGAAGCACAGGCATCTGTGAATCAGCTTCAGGTTCAGATTGATGAGCAGACCGAATTGAAGACGGCTTTGGAAGAAAAACAAAATTATATGAATTCAGAAGAATATTATAAAGAACTGGCTCGGGAGAAGCTTGGCCTGGCAGGTTCGAATGATATCGTCTTTAAGAAGAATCGAGAATAGATGCGAAGTATTGTCGAAGAATTGTAAGCAATAAGCATGTCCCAGAAACATAGGATGTTATTGTCCGAGGGCAGACACTTGTGGGAGGGATAGATGAATGAGAAGAATCCATATTCGGCAGTGGATGGTTATTTTGCTGTGCGGGTTTGCGCAGCAGCCGATAGCCGGTATGATGAATCCTCTGGGAATCGCCTGGTTTGGTGCCGCTTATATGTGGCCGGAGCATCGCAGTATGCTTCCGGTGGTGAGTCTGATCGGTATGGCGGCCGGAATTCCGGAGAGAATGCTGCTTAAATATTTGGGAATACTCATCGGCATAATGCTTATAACTTATATACTGGAATGGAAGAAGGCTTGGGTCAGCCAGCAGGAGATGCTACTGATGTTAAGTCTTTTAATTTTATCTGCGGGCGTGGGCTACGGTCTGGCCGGCGGGATTTCAACGGAAAATTTTGTCCGGCAGATGCGGATATCCACATTGGAAGCTGTCATAGGAGCTGCAGCATTTCTTTTGTTTTACGCAGTCATGAATGTGTTTTTAAAAAATATGCCCAGACAGCTTCCGGATGATGACAGAGAAGATGAAGCGCGTTTTATTCGCTGCCGGCTTGACGATATGTCCACATCTTTTCGAAAACTGTCACATATAATGAAACAGGATATGCCGGAAAAGGAAAAACTGTCTGATGAAGAGATGGCGCAGGCCTTTTCGGAAGTGACAGAGCGTATGTGTGCACAATGCGGACGGCGCGAACATTGCTGGGAAAAAGAGTATTATGATACATCCCACGCTGCTTATAATCTTTTATGTGCATTTTCAGAGCAGGGGCAGGTGGGACGAAGGGAGGTGCCGTCAGGTTTTCGGCGCCGTTGTATAAATATTGATGCTTTTTTGAAGGAAACAAACCGGGTCATGCAGATGGCCAGCATGAATTTGAGATGGCAGAATCGTCTGAATGAAAATAGACTGGCATTTGCCGGACAGATGGGTGAGATTGCCGAGATTATTGAGGATCTCTCCACGGAACTGTGCGAGCGAAAGGAAGCTTCTCAAAAACTTTCAGAATTAATTATACATGAATTGGAAAAAAACAGAGTTCGTATAAAAAGAGTCACTGTAACGGATGAGGGAAGTCAGGGACGACGGCAAAAGATCTATATGCTTGTCAAGATGAGAAAGGGTCCGGGACTTACGGCAAAAGCGCTGGCAGAGATCGTCAGCAGGGCAGCGGGACAGAGATTTGTTCCTGAAAAGGACAGCCCGGGATTTATAGGGAAAAAGTATGTGACCTTTGAACTGGTGGAAGATACACGGTATCGCCTGATCCAGGGGGTTGCCAGAAGGGCCAGGGACGGCGAACCGGTCTGTGGTGACAGCTATGCGTTTATTTATCTGGATTCGGGACAGGTTCTTATGTCTTTGTCGGATGGCATGGGAAGCGGCGAAAAGGCAAAAGAAGAAAGTGAGATGATGATCAATCTTCTGGAGCAAATGGTAGATACAGGATTTGCAAGGCGTTCCGCTCTCAGAATGATCAATTCGATGATGATGATGCATGGAGACAGACAGCTGTTTTCATCGATGGATCTGAGTGTGATCGATCTCTATACGGGTATTTGCGAATTTATAAAAATCGGCGCATCGTCAACATTTATAAAAAGGGGAAATAAAGTGGAGTGTGTGACTTCCGGGTCACTGCCGATGGGCGTTTTCCCGGAGATGGATTGTGAAGGTGTCAGCCGGAATCTGTTTGATTCCGATGTGATCGTGATGGTAACAGATGGTGTCGTTAACCGTTTCAGGCATGGCAGTGAGACGATTTGTGATCTTCTCTCAGATATGGAAATAACAAATCCAAATGCCATGGCGGCTGAAATTTTAAATGAGGCACTGGACATGCCGGGAGAAGTGCAGCCGGATGATATGACGGTGCTTGTGTGCAGTGTTTGTAAGAAAGTTGTATCTGTGTTATGATGACAGATGTTGATTATAGAAAAGGAGCATGGAAGATGGATTATCTGGTTGAAAAAGTCAATGAGTATATGCAGGAACATCATATGGCACAAGCAGGTGAGAAGATTGTTGTCGGGGTATCCGGCGGGGCAGATTCGCTTGGATTGCTTACGATACTGTCTGAACTTGCCGGGTATTTTCATTATGATTTGGTAGTTGTGCACGTGAACCATGGACTTCGTGGAAAAGCTGCGGACCAGGATCAGTCTTTTGTGGAAAAAACATGCAAGGACAAGTCTATACCATGTTACAGTTTTCATGTGGATCTGAAGCGTTTTGCACGTAAAGAAGGCATGTCCGAGGAAGAAGCCGGCCGCTATTATCGTTACCAATGTTTTGAGAAAGTACGCCGGGAAGTGGATGGGGAAAAGATTGCCGTTGCACATCAGAGAGAAGATGTGTGCGAGACGATACTGTTTAATATGTTCCGGGGAACGGGGATCAAGGGGCTTACCGGAATACCGCCTGTTCGGGATGTGATCATTCGTCCGCTGCTCTGTGTAAGCCGTGCCGAGATTGAGAATTATCTTCAGAGGAAAGGACTTTCCTGGCGAACAGATGAAACAAACCTGACGGATGCTTATACACGCAATAAGATACGGCATAATATTCTTCCTTATGTGGAAGAGCATATTAATCCGTCAGCGGGGCAGCATATACAGGAGATGGCAGGGCTTATGAGAGATATTTCCCTGTATCTGGACCGGCAGGCAGAGGCGGCTTTTGATCAGTGTGTTTCGGTTGGGAAAAATCTGGTGTGTGCCATACATGGCGAGAGCTTTAAAAAACTGGATGTGGTCATACAGCGGGAGGTACTGCGGCGTTCTATTGGTGTGGTTGCCGGGAAGTTAAAAGATGTGGACCGGGAACATGTGGAGATGATTCGAAAGCTTTTTGATAAACATGTTGGGCGGAGATGCCATCTTCCTTATCAGATACAGGCTGTCAGGACCTATGAAGGCATCACCATAAAAAAGGACACCATGAATGAGCAGCAGCTTGATCATGTGATCTGTATGGATGTGGAAGCGCCGGGGATTTATGGGATTCCGGGAACATCTGCGGAAGTGGAACTTTTGGTAAAAGAAAATTTTAAAAATGAAGAAATTCCTGTAAATCGGTATACGAAATGGTTTGATTATGATAAAATAGAAAATAGTCTCTCGATTCGGACCAGAGAAAATGGTGATTTTATTACTTTGGATGGGCAGGGACATAAAAAGCTCCTTAAACGGTGGATGATCGACGAAAAGATTCCCCGTGAGGAGCGGGAACAGATACTTTTGCTGGCAGATGGACCTCATGTTTTATGGATCATGGGACATCGGATCAGCGATAATTATAAGGTGACAGCAGCAACAAAAAGAGTGCTTGTTGCCAGGATAAAAGGAGAAAAGAGCGATGGAAGACAATATCAAAGTGTTATTGCCGGAGGAAGAAGTGGATGCCCGGATACGCGAACTGGGTGAGCAGATCAGCAGAGATTATGCGGGAAAAGAGGTACATCTTATCTGTGTGCTGAAAGGCGGAGTATTTTTTATGTGTGAACTTGCGAAACGTATTTCAGTTCCTGTGTCTATGGACTTTCTTTCGGTATCAAGTTATGGAAACGGAACAGCGTCATCAGGTGCAGTAAGAATCATTAAAGACCTGGATGAACCTCTGGAAGGAAAGAATGTACTGATTGTCGAGGATATTATCGATTCAGGAAACACACTTCATTATCTGGTGGAGATTTTATATAAGAGACAGCCAAAAGATATTCGTATCTGTACCCTTCTGGACAAGCCGGATCGCCGTGTGGCAGATGTTCATGTGGATTACACCGGTTTTACAATTCCGGATGAATTTGTAGTGGGCTATGGATTGGATTATGCTCAGAAATATCGTAATCTGCCATTTATCGGTGCTGTCGTACTTGATGAATAGGAGGATGTCCGTTGGAGCGAAGAAAAGGTATTGGTTTCTGGGTTGGCATTCTGCTGTGTCTTGTGGTTGCGGTCATTTTATCGGACGGACTGCTGCTTGAGCGGGCAGGAGGCTATACCTATCCTGAGTTTATTCAGGATATTAATGAAAAGTCGAAGGATATAGAACGGGTTGTGATCATCCCGAACAGCGAGGTGCCTACAGGTGCTGTTGAAGTGGAATGGAAGGATGGCTCTAAAGAACGCTGTTATGTATCTGATATTAACGAAGTAAGAGATATGCTTGTTGACCAGAATATGATGAACTGGATGGTCACAGATGCCCAGAGAGAGTCGTGGCTGGATAAGAATGGCGGCGAACTGGTGTTAGCAGCTGTTATTTTCGTTGTATTTCTTGTGTTTGTCAACAGTCAGCAGAGTGGAGCAAACTCTAAGATGGCGAATTTCGGCAAGAGCCGTGCAAGAATGTCGGATCCGTCTTCAAAAGCAACTACTTTTAAACAGGTGGCCGGACTTGAGGAGGAGAAGGAAGAACTTCAGGAAGTTGTTGATTTTCTGAAGAATCCGGGACGCTATACGGATCTTGGCGCCCGTATTCCTAAAGGTGTCATTCTTGTAGGACCTCCGGGAACCGGAAAAACATTGCTTGCCAAGGCGGTTGCAGGAGAGGCGGGAGTGCCGTTTTTCAGTATTTCCGGATCCGATTTTGTGGAGATGTTTGTCGGTGTCGGCGCATCCCGAGTACGAGATCTGTTTGAAGATGCCAAAAAGCATGCACCTTGTATTGTGTTTATTGATGAGATTGATGCGGTTGCAAGACGCAGAGGTACCGGTATGGGCGGCGGACATGATGAGAGAGAGCAGACACTGAATCAGCTTCTTGTTGAGATGGATGGTTTTGGTGTGAATCAGGGTATCATCGTAATGGCCGCAACCAATCGTGTAGATATTTTGGATCCCGCAATTCTCAGACCGGGACGTTTTGACCGTAAGGTTGGTATCGGACGTCCGGATGTCAAAGGAAGAAGAGAGATTCTGGATGTTCATACAAAGGGAAAACCTTTGGGAGATGATGTGGATTTGGATCAGATCGCTCAGACAACAGCCGGATTTACGGGAGCAGATCTGGAGAATCTGATGAATGAAGCAGCCATCATGGCGGCGAAGGAGCGCCGTGCTTATATTATTCAGTCCGATATCCAGAGAGCGTTTGTCAAGGTTGGAATCGGTGCTGAAAAACGCAGTCGTGTTATTTCGGATAAAGAAAAACGCATTACGGCATATCATGAATCGGGACATGCGATTTTATTCCATCTCCTTCCGGATGTGGGACCGGTATATTCCGTGTCGATTATTCCTACAGGTGTGGGTGCGGCTGGCTATACGATGCCGCTGCCTGAAAAGGATGAGATGTTTTATACGAAAGGACGTATGCTTCAGGATATCACGGTTGCTCTCGGCGGACGCGTGGCAGAGGAGCTTATTTTTGATGATATTACGACAGGTGCGTCACAGGATATTAAATCGGCTACACGGACAGCCCGGGCGATGGTGACTCAGTATGGTATGTCTGATGCAGTAGGTTTAATCAATTACGATGGTGATGGTGATGAAGTGTTTATCGGAAGAGATTTAGCGCATACCAAATCCTACGGCGAGAATATTGCATCCATCATCGATCAGGAAGTGAAACGTATTGTTGACGAGTGCCATATGCAGGCCCGCCAGATCATCACGGATAATCGGGATGTGCTGGAGCGGTGTGCGAATCTGCTTCTTGAAAAAGAGAAGATTGGCAGAGAAGAGTTCGAAGCATTGTTCGACAATTAATTATAGAGAAAGGCGAATTATACAAAATAATTCGCTTTTTTTCTTTTTGATAATGATAAAATGACGAGTGCTGTCGATTCCCTCTTGCATTTTGCATAAAAAAGAAATTAAAAAAAAATCATGTTTGTTCACATTTATTTTGGTACAGGTACTATAATAAACAGCGTAAACCCCCCCAATACATTATATAGTTTTTTGTTACACCCCATAAGAAACAAAAAATACCTTCTCCGAAAAAGGACAGCAGATCGGATGGCTGTCCTTTTTTCATTGTATAAGGGTATAATTTCGCTTGTCTTTATATAGGATTTTAATTATAATGATAACAGGGTCAAATTTTTTTGACTCTGATATCATTTAAAAAATATGTTAACGAACGGGGAAGGCGCCATGGAATTTGTGTTGAATCAAATGGAATGCAGTCAGGCAGAAAAAAGATGTTTATATTTAAAAAACTTGAAACCGGTTGTATTAAAAGACGCCTTATTTGCAGATGGAACAAAGGATTATGTTCAGATCACTGATGACGAGGTGCGATTATATTTTCGTACAGGTAAGAATAATGTAGATAGGGTATATTTGTGGCTTAATGGTGAGAAACTGTTAATGTCCAAGACGGAAACCGTTGGTCTTTTCGATTATTACAGAAAAGATATTGATCGTCCTGAGAAAAACTGTACATATTATTTTGAAATCATATCGGGAAAGATACATTTGTATTATAATAAGCAGGGAGTGCAGATTTATCGTCAGGAGAATTATGATTTTAAACTGATGCCTGGTTTTAAGACACCGGATTGGGCAAAGGGAGCAGTTTTCTACCAGATTTTTGTTGACCGTTTTTATAACGGGGATCCGGAAAATGATGTGGAAGACAGAGAATATATTTATATTCATCAGTTTTCGAAAAAGATCGACCAGTGGGATTCTCTGCCGGAAGCGAATGATGTCTGTCGGTTTTATGGAGGCGACCTTCAGGGCGTGTTGGATAAACTGGATTATCTTCAGGACCTGGGTGTAGAAGTTATCTATATGAATCCTGTATTTGTGTCACCTTCAAATCATAAATATGACATACAGGATTATGATTATATTGATCCGCATTATGGAAAGATCGTATGTGATACAGGGGAGTGCCTTTCTGAAAAGGATACGACGAATGGAAACGCGACAAAGTATATTCAGAGAGTGACGGATAAAAGGAATCTCGAAGCCGGCAACGCGTTGTTTGCCAGACTGACCGAAGAGATACACAAGCGAGGCATGCGAATTGTTCTCGATGGTGTATTTAATCATTGCGGGTCTTTTAATAAATGGATGGATCGCGAGCATATTTATGATAAGAATCCGGATTATGCGAAAGGTGCTTATGTGAGTCAGGATAGTCCGTATAGAAATTTCTTTAAATTTTATGGCTCAAACTGGCCGGACAATTCGGAATATGACGGATGGTGGGGACATTATACCCTTCCAAAATTGAATTATGAGGGTTCAAAAGAACTCTATGAATATATACTCGGTGTCGCAGAAAAATGGCTGAAACCACCATATAATATTGATGGATGGCGTTTGGATGTGGCGGCAGATCTCGGCTTGTCTCCGGAATTTAATCACAATTTCTGGAAAGAGTTTCGTAAAAGGGTCAAAAACATCAATCCGGATGCATTGATCCTGGCCGAACATTATGGTGATCCTTCACCTTGGCTGCAGGGAGACGAGTGGGATACGGTCATGAATTATGATGCATTTATGGAACCGGTCACATGGATGCTGACGGGAATGGAAAAACACAGCGATGAATATCGCCAGGATCTTTACGGAAATGCGGATGCCTTTAAAAATGCAATGATCTATCATATGAATGCGTTTGAGGGAGAGTCCTTGTATGTGGCGATGAATGAGCTGTCAAATCATGATCATTCCAGATTTTTGACCCGAACGAATCATCGTGTGGGTCGTTTGGCAAGTGTAGGATCGGAAGCCGCTTCAGAAAATCTTAATTATGGTATTTTCAGGGAAGCTGTATTGATGCAGATGACATGGCCGGGAGCTCCGACATTATATTACGGTGACGAAGCGGGTGTCTGTGGATGGACAGATCCGGATAATCGGCGTACCTACCCGTGGGGGTCAGAGAATAAGAGTTTAGTTCAGTTTCATAGAGATATGATTCATATCCACAAAAAATACGAAGTGCTTAAAACGGGATCTTATCTGTATTTAGGCGGAGGACATCAGTGGCTGTCTTATGGCCGTTTTAATAGACAGGAGCAGATGGTCATTGTTATCAATAATGCTTCAGAGGTTCAAACATTAAATATTCCTGTGTGGAATCTGGGAATCAGCGGCGATGAAGAATTAGTCAGTGTGGTGACAACGGAGGAATCCGGACACTATAAACTGGAAAATACATGGAAGGTTGAGCGGGGATGTATAAACATTTCTATGAAACCATACAGTGGAATTCTTTTAAAAGCGAAAAAGTAAAAAATTGATTTCGGAAGTAAAAAACACTTGCATTTTTGTGTGAAGTATGATAAATTGTATTACTGTTAGGACAGTTGTGGATGGATTCCCGAGTGGCCAAAGGGGGCAGACTGTAAATCTGTTGTCGACGACTTCGAAGGTTCGAATCCTTCTCCATCCATTCAGCCGGCGTGGCGGAACTGGCAGACGCACAGGACTTAAAATCCTGCGATCCTAACCGATCGTACCGGTTCGATTCCGGTCGCCGGCATTATTTTTTTAGAGAGAAACATTGAGCAATCAGTGTTTCTCTTATTTTTTTTGCGTTGAGCACCAAAGAATAAATTTTTAGTGGGGAATATTGAAAACAGATTTTTCATATGGTATAATGCCCTTAGACAAAAGTTAAGAATAGTCCGTAAGGACAACAAAAACCCCGGTAGTTGCAGCTGCCGGGTTTTTCTATTCCATTTCTTCAGGGTGGCATTTATATGCAAATTCAGCATTTTATGCATGAAAAGTCTCCTTATGGTTAAAAATACCTAATAAATTAAGGAGGCGTATTATGAAAGATAAAGTATTTGGTGTATTACAGCGTGTCGGAAGATCTTTTATGCTTCCGATTGCGCTTCTTCCGGTTGCCGGACTTTTGCTTGGCGTTGGCGGTTCTTTTACAAATGAGACGATGCTTAATGCCTACGGCCTGATGGGAATAATGGGGCCGGGAACATTTTTGTATGCTTTGTTTACAGTTATGAAAGATGCCGGAGATATCGTATTTGCTAATCTACCGATCTTGTTTGCGATGGGTGTGGCCATAGGTATGGCAAGAAGGGAGAAGGAAGTTGCAGCATTGTCGGCGGCGGTTGCCTTTCTGATTATGCATGCCTCTATCGGGGCAATGATTGAAATTAATGGAGGTACCGAGAATCTTCTGGCGGGCGGAGCCGTTCAGGTGACAGGCATCACATCTCTTCAAATGGGAGTATTTGGAGGAATTATTGTAGGTCTCGGTGTTGCTGCTCTGCACAACCGGTTTTATCAGATTGAACTTCCACAGGTTTTGTCTTTCTTTGGAGGGACACGTTTTATTCCGATTATTTCGGCTTTAGTCTATACCTTTGTCGGAATTCTTATGTTTTATGTTTGGCCGCCGATACAGAGCATCATCTACAGCATTGGTAATATTGTGTTGAATTCGGGCTATATGGGAACGTGGATTTATGGTACAATGGAAAGAGCCTTGATTCCTTTTGGCCTGCATCATGTATTTTATCTGCCTTTCTGGCAGACCGGTGTGGGAGGTGCGATGGAAGTCGGCGGCAAAATGATTGAAGGGGCGCAGAATATTTTCTTTGCCCAGCTTGCGGATCCTTCTGTGGAACAATTTTCTGTATCAGCAACCCGGTTTATGGCTGGAAAATTTCCTCTGATGATCTTTGGTCTTCCGGGGGCGGCACTTGCTATGTATCGGACGGCCAAAAAGGAAAAAAAGGAAGCTGTTCAGGGACTTTTGCTTTCTGCTGCACTGACATCTATGATCACAGGCATCACAGAGCCTTTGGAATTTACATTTCTTTTTGTAGCGCCATTGCTTTATGTGATTCATTGTGTATTTGCAGGACTGGCTTATGCACTCATGCACATTTTTAATGTAGGTGTAGGAATGACTTTTTCAGGCGGTCTTATTGATCTTTTCCTGTTTGGTATCATGCAGGGGAATGCAAAGACGAACTGGATATGGACAGTTATTGTGGGCATCGGATATTTTGTTGTTTATTATTTTGTATTTTCTTCTTTAATCCGGCGTTTGGATTTGAAGACACCGGGACGAGAAGATTCAGAAGAGGTAAAACTTTATCATAGGGAAGATATGGAAACGAAGAAAAATGGTCAGACCCAAACAGACTCCGTTGATCATGGTGTTTCTGAAAAGATCTGTGAGGGACTGGGAGGAAAAGAAAATATTGTAGATGTAGATTGCTGTGCGACCCGGCTTCGATGTACAGTTGCCCAGGCGGACAAAGTCAATAAAGATTTGCTGAGAGCAACCGGGGCTTCCGGTGTTATTCAAAAGGGTGATGGTGTGCAGGTTGTTTATGGGCCCCGTGTTACGGTAATCAAATCTCAGTTGGAGGATTATCTGGCAGGCAGTGTGGAGAATAAGGAAAGGCGTATGGTTATTTCCAGTCCTTATACCGGTAATGTAGTACCTCTTGAAGATACCCCGGATGAGGCCTTTGCCAGTGGCGCACTTGGAAAAGGTGCCAGTGTAGAGCTGACCGGTGCAGATATTGCAGCACCGGAGGACGGAACGGTTCTTTTTGTGTTCAATACAAAACATGCTATTGGTTTTCGTACAAAGGATGGACTGGGAATGTTGTTCCATGTAGGTATTGACACTGTAAAACTTGGGGGACAGGGATTTGAGGTTTTTGTAAAAGACGGAGACGAAGTAAAAAAGGGTGATCTTCTCATGAGAGTGGATCTGGAATATCTGAGAGCAAATGCTCCTTCGCTTGTATCGCCGATTTTATGTACAGAATTGGATGAAGATATAGAAACGGAGCTTCTATGCAGAGGAACCGTTCATGCGGGTGAAGATTTGTTTGCTCTGAAATAGGAAAAAAATTTAAAATAAGGGTTGACATATGTGAAAATAAATGATAATATATCATCGTTGCTGTTGCAGTAACAAACACGGTTAGCCCAGATAGCTCAGTCGGTAGAGCAGAGGACTGAAAATCCTCGTGTCACTGGTTCGATTCCGGTTCTGGGCACGCGGGTGTAGTTCAATGGTAGAACACCAGCCTTCCAAGCTGGATACGTGGGTTCGATTCCCATCACCCGCTTTACAATTGAATATTGTAAGATATATGCGCGAGTGGCTCAGTGGTGGAGTATCGCCTTGCCAAGGCGAGGGTCGCGGGTTCGAATCCCGTCTCGCGCTTTTTTCTTTTTCAAAAGCAGATGAAGTCGATTCATCTGCTTTTTTTGATCCCTTTTAGTTTAACACGTGAATCTGTTGCAGTAAGAAAGTTATTTTCATATACATGTTTCTATTAAAACTTTTTTTAAAAAGTTTAAAAAAGTTTTAGAAATAGGTGGACATTGGGGGCGAAGAATGTTATAATAACACCATGGTCGAACTGGTTCTACCAGTAATACCGTAGAACCATAAAAAATAAAAACCAAAGAAAGGGAGAGGGTTATGTTATTACAAGTTATTCTCGCAGTTATACCTATTGCGTGGCTGATCATCTCTATGACAGCATTTAAGATGTCCGGTTTCAATGCCTGCGGCATCGGTCTTATTATTACAGCGATTGAATGTATTGCTGTGTACAAGATGGGCGTTCTTGAGGTTGCCACAGGTGCATTAGAAGGTGCTCTGGCAGCTATCTGGCCAATCGGTATTATTATGTTTGGTGCTATGTTCGTATACAATCTGAGTTTACGTACGGGTGCTATGGATGTCATTAAAAATATGTTGGCATCCGTATCCAATGATAAACGTGTTGCTGCACTTATTCTTGGATGGTGTTTTGGTAACTTCATGGAAGGTATCGCAGGTTTCGGTACAGCGGTTGCTATTCCAGCAGCTATGATGGTAGGTCTTGGATTTGACCCTATTGCTTCAGCTGTTATCTGTTTGATTGGTAATGCAGCATCTCCTGCATTCGGTGCTATTGGTACACCTACAATCAGTGCTTACAATACAGCTGGTTTTGAGGCTATGGGAATTGATATGATTTCCTTATCTGCACCAACATCTTTATTACTTGCTGGATTATGTATTCTGTCTCCATTCGTAATTGTTTGGTTAGTAGGCGGATCACCAAAGGCACTTAAGGGTGTTATGCCAATTACTATTGTATCTGTAATTTCGTTCTATGTACCATTTTATGCAATTTCCGCATTTGTAGGTCCTGAACTTTCCGTTACAATCGGTGCTATTATTTCTCTGGTAGCAGTTGTTATTATGGGACGTAAGACAAGCGGTGAGATTCCTGAAGAATATCTTCTGGAGAAGAAAGATGCAGTTTCTGAAAAAGCAGCAAAACCTCAGATGAGCGTTGTTAAAGCATGGATTCCTTATGTTCTGATCGTTATTTTCATCCTTGGATCTTCCAAACTGGTTCCACCGATCAATCAGGCATTAGGTTCAATTAAATCAACAGTTACTATTTATGCCGGAGAAAATGCCGGAAAATTATCCTTCTCATGGATTAATACACCTGGTGTATGGATGTTCCTTGCAGGTATTATCGGTGCACTGATTCAGGGAGCAAGTGTTGGTGACCTTGGTCAGGAATTTGTGGCTACAATTAAGAAATACTGGAAAGCAGTAGCAACTGTAGTATTTATCGTAGCTATCGCTAAATTAATGGGCTATGCAGGCATGGTTATCGCATTGGCAAACGGTCTTGTAGCTCTTACAGGAAGTTTCTATCCATTTATCGCTCCGATTATCGGCGGTATCGGATGCTTCGTTACAGGTAGTGCAACATCCGCCTGTGTTATGTTTGCAAAACTGCAGACAGAAATTGCTGGTCAGCTGAATATTGATCCTACATGGCTGGTAGCTGCAAACTCCGCAGGTGCAACAGCCGGTAAGATGATTTCTCCTCAGAGTATTGCGATGGCGGCAGCAGCTATTTCTGTTGCAGGTTCTGACGGCAAGATTATGAGTGCAACATTGAAATGGTGTGTACTTTACCTTATTATTCTTTGTGTTTGCTGTTACGTAGGTGTCCTTTTATAAAATAATTGGGGTATAAACGCGAAGGACATTTGAAAAGCATACATGTTGGAAATGGCATCAGTGTGAAGTCATGCTGGTGCCATTTCAGTTGAAAATCTGTATTAAAAACGGTATAATATATTGGGAGGAGGTTTCAACTGATAAGTATTGGGGGGAGAACGGATGGATTATCTGTACACGGATATATATAAAAAGCTGGAACAGCGGATTAAGGGTATGTCTGAAGGCGACAAACTTCCATCAGAGCGTGTGATGGTTCAGGAGTATGGTGTCAGCCGGAATGTACTTCGTGAGGCTCTTGTCTTATTAAGTGACAGAGGTATGATAGAAATTCGTCCTGGAAAGGGTTCTTATGTAACTGATAAAAAGAATATGCGTCTGGCAAAGCATTTTGAAAGTATTTTGGACGAAGACAGATTGAGTCAGATGCAGGTCCTTGAAGTCAGAGAGATTCTTGAGATGGCGATTTTTGAAAAAGCGGCATTGAATGCGGATCAGGATGACATTGAGGCTATGGAAAATATTTATGAACAGATGGAAAAAAATCAGAATGAAAACATGGGCTATGGTAATCTGGATTTAAAATTTCATATGCAGATCGCCAAAGCGACACACAATGATATTTTTCCTATTTTGGTGCACACATTGTATGAGTGCAGTGGACAGAGGATGATGCTGATGGAGGATTTATTTCCTGAATCGATGAAATCCATCCACAGGGATCATTATGGAATTCTCGATGCAATTAAACGTCGGGATGTAAAAGCAGTAAGAAGAATTGGAAAGAGACATTTTGATTTGGATCGTTATATGCTTCTATCTATGAATGAGATTGAAGAAAAGACGAAATAGAAGTGAAAATAAAGGTGTTTTCAGAGGAAAGTCGGAACATAGACCTCCGTTTCAGATTTTCTGATGAAAGCACCTTTTTTATGATATAATGCATTTTATAAAAGGAGATGATTTTTATGGGAATGAATCAGACACCGGCATCGGAACGGATACATATAGGCTTTTTTGGAAAAAGAAATGCGGGAAAATCCAGCGTGGTGAATAAAGTGACGGGCCAGACACTGGCCATTGTATCTCCGGTGAAAGGAACGACAACTGACCCGGTTTACAAGACGATGGAACTGCTTCCGATGGGACCGGTGATGATCATTGACACACCGGGAATCGATGATGAAGGCCGTCTGGGTGAACTCAGGGTGAAAAAGACCTATCAGGTTTTGAATAAAACCGATGTGGCGGTGCTTGTTGTTGACGGAACGGTGGGTATTACGAATGTTGATCAAGAGATGATTCGCATGTTTAAGGAAAAGGATATTCCATATATTGTTGTATTCAATAAAAAAGATCTTTGCGAACAATGTTCGAATATGGAAGGAGTGCTGTCGATCTGGGTCAGTGCAGAAAAGGGGGATGGCATTCATGAACTTAAAGAAAAAATCGCGGCATTATCCAGACAGGAAGAATCTGAAAAAAGAATTGTCGGAGATATGATCTTGCCGGGAGATTTTGTTGTTCTTGTAGTGCCTGTGGATTCGGCAGCTCCGAAAGGACGTTTGATCCTGCCTCAGCAGCAGACGATTCGTGACATTCTGGATGCAGGCGGAATTACGGTGGTTGTCAAAGACAGTGAATTGAAAGATGCTCTGGACGGATTGGGAAGAAAGCCGAAAATGGTCATCACAGACAGTCAGGCCTTTGATAAGGTGTCGAAAATCACACCGGAGGATATCATGTTAACATCCTTTTCGATTTTATTTGCCCGTTATAAGGGGAGTTTGGAATCAACAGTCAAAGGGGCAGCCGGATTAAACAAACTGAAAGACGGAGATAAGGTGCTTATATCTGAAGGCTGTACACATCACAGACAGTGTGAGGATATAGGAACGGTTAAGATCCCAAGATGGATTGAACAGTATACAGGAAAAAAACTGGTTTACGAGTGGTCGTCCGGAACCGAATTTCCGGAGGATCTTTCGGATTACAGTCTGGTTGTTCATTGCGGCGGCTGTATGCTGAATGAGCGGGAGATGAAATATCGTCAGAAACAGGCTGGAAGGCAGGGAATACCAATGACTAATTATGGTATTTTAATTGCCTGCACACAGGGGATACTGAAACGCAGTCTCATGCCATTCCCGGAAATTCTTCGGTTTTTATCAGAATAAAAAGGTTTTTCTGTATTTCAAAAAAACTCTGTGATATAATAAGAACGCTCAAAAAGGGCAGTTATATTAATTGAATAGAAGAATTTTGGAGGGTTAGATGGAAAAGATAAAGATATTTACAGATTCTGCAAGTGATATTACATTTGAAGCAGAAAAAGAACTGGATATTGCCATGATGAATTTTAATATTGCGATGGGGGATGCTTCTTACACAAGCAGAATCGACTTTGACAATGATCAGTTTTATAAACTGATGGCAGAATATGACGGAATACCTCTGACATCCCAGATTACAGCTTATGAGTTCCAGGAAATGTATGAAAAATACTATAAAGAAGGCTATACGGATTTGATCGGTATTCTGATTAACAGCGAAGGTTCTGCCACTTACGGCAATTCTCTGATGGCCTATAATATGTTTATCGAGGAACATCCGGAAGCGAAGGACAAGTTCAGGGTCCACAGTATTGATGCCAGAAGCTATACAGGTGCTTATGGTTATGCAGTCGTTGAAGCCGGCAAAATGGTAAAAGAAGGGAAAAGTGCAGAGGAGATCGTAGCATTCGCTAAAGAGTGGATTGAACACTGCGTTGTATATTTTGTTCCGTATACATTGAAATATGCTGCAAAAAGCGGAAGAATCCCGAGCGCAGCAGCTTTTGTGGGTGATAAGTTGGGGATTAAGCCGGCAATGCGCATTTACGATCATGTGATTTCCACAGCTTTTTCTATAAGAGGTGAGAAAAGAGTTGTGAAAAAAATCGCAGAGAAGACGGTTTCAGAGATGAAAAAAGGCACTCCCTACCTGATTGTCTATGGGGATGATGCCCACTTGAGAGACCAGATGAAGGAGGCTATGACGGTACTTACAGGCTATGAACCAGCAGGTGCTTATCAGATCGGAGCAGCGATTGCAGCTAACGCAGGACCCACAGTTGTTGGTGTAATCTTCCAAGAAAATTAGAAAATAGTTCCAAATATTGATAAATTTATATAAATAAGGAAGTTTTTTTAAAAAAGGGTCCAATACCATGAATTGTGAGGTCCGCATTTCGTCAAAAAAAGTAAAATATGTGAAAAATGTGATTGATAAATGCTTGACGAAGCAGACTAAGCGTTATATAATTAGTGTACAAAGTATTCGTGCAGACAAGAGTGTCTGGACAGATTATCAATTAGAGAGCTTAAACAGGAGGTATAATTATGGTGGATTTTAAGCTGACCAACAAACAGTTATTGGCAAAGAAGCTTTTTGCAGAGTTTGCTGAGAAAGAAATTAAGCCTATCGCTGCAGAGATGGATGAGACAGAAGTATATAGTCTTGAATTACTTGAAAAATTAAAAAAAGTCGGATTATTAGGTATTCCATATGATAAAAAATATGGCGGAGCTGGTGCTGATGTTTTAACATATGCAGTTGCTATGGAAGAAGTTTCTAAAGTAGATGCCAGCACAGGTATCACTATGTCCGTACATACATCCCTTTGCTGCCCATGTATTAATGACTTCGGTACAGAAGAACAGAAAGAAAAATATTTAAGACCATTAGTAAACGGAACATGGTCCGGCTGCTTCAGCTTAACAGAGCCAGGTGCTGGTACAGATGCTTCCGGTGCTAAGACAATCGCTGAAAAAACAGAAGACGGAAAATACTACGTATTAAACGGACAGAAAGTATTCACAACAAACGGTGGATTCGCTGACGTATTTATTGTATTTGCATTAACAGATAAAACAAAAGGACCAAAAGGAATGTCCGCATTTATCGTTGAAAAAGGCACACCTGGTATGATCATTGGTGAAAACATCAAACGTATGGGTATCCGTGCTGCTTCCAACGTTGAAGTTGCTTTTGTTGATTGTAAAGTTCCAGCAGAAAACTTATTAGGAAAAGAAGGTAAAGGTTACGGAATCGCTATGGGTGCTCTTGCTGGCGGACGTATCGGTATCGCTGCTCAGGCAACAGGTATTGCTCAGGGTGCTTTAAACGAAGCTATCAAATATTCCAAAGAAAGAAAACAGTTCGGAAAACCTCTTTCTTCCTTCCAGCATACACAGTTCCAGTGTGTTGAAATGCAGACTAGAATCGATGCAGCTCGTCTCTTAACATGGAGAGCAGCTAAAGCTAAAGATGACCATGAAAACTACACACCATTATCCGCTATGGCTAAATTATACGCTTCTCAGGTTGCTGTTGAAGTTACACGTTTCGCAGTTCAGTTAATGGGTGGATACGGATACTCCAGAGAATATCCAGTAGAACGTATGTATAGAGATGCTAAGATTACTGAAATCTACGAAGGTACATCTGAAGCTATGAAGATGGTTGCCGGCGGCGCAGTAATGAATGCAGTTAAATAAGAAATAGGAGGAAGAAATCATGAAGATTGTTGTTTGTGCAAAACAGGTACCGGATACAACAGAAGTTAAATTAGATCCAAAAACTGGTACATTGATCCGTGATGGTGTACCAAGTATTATTAACCCAGATGATAAAGCAGGTATCGAAGCTGCTTTACAGTTAAAAGAAGCTGTTCCAGGAAGTACAGTTACTGTAGTTTCCATGGGACCTCCTCAGGCAGATGTTGCTTTAAGAGAAGCATTAGCTATGGGATGTGACGAAGCTATCCTCGTTTCTGACAGAGCATTTGGTGGAGCTGATACATGGGCTACATCTTCTACAATCGCTGCTGCATTAAAGAAAATTGACTTTGATGTAATCATCACAGGTCGTCAGGCTATCGATGGTGATACAGCTCAGGTTGGTCCTCAGATCGCAGAACACCTTGGACTTCCACAGGTAAGTTATGCAGAAAACGTTGAAGTTGATGGCGAATACCTCAAAGTTCAGCGTCAGTTCGAAGATCGTTACCACATCATCAAAGTTAAAATGCCTTGCGTTATCACAGCTTTAGCAGAACTTGCTGAGCCAAGATACATGACAGTTGGCGGTATCGTTGATGCTTATGATTCCAAAGAAGTTAAAGTTTGGGGTCTTGCAGATCTTAAAGATACAATTGATGAAGCTAACATCGGTCTTGCTGGATCTCCTACAAGAGTTAAACAGTCCTTCACAAAACAGCCTAAGGCTGCTGGTACAGTATTAAAAGACTTAACACCAGATGAAGCTGTTGATGCAATCGTTGCAAAACTGAAAGAGAAATACATTATCTAATCTAAGTCGGGAGGTTCAATGAAATGAGTAAAAACGTATATGTTATTGCCGAACAGAGAGACGGCAAAATTATGAAAGTAAGCTATGAATTAATTGGAAAAGCCAGAGAACTTGCCGATGATTTAGGACAGGAAGTTGTTGCAGTTCTTATGGGTTCCGGTGTAGAAGCTGTTGCTGGTGATTTAGCAAAAGCTGGTGCAGACAAGGTTGTTGTTGTTGACGATCCTATGCTTGCAGAATATGTTACAGAACCTTATACAAAAGCTGTTACAGCAGTTATCAAGGCTCAGGATCCTGAAATTGTTATCTTCGGTGCTTCCTCTATCGGTAGAGATTTAGCTCCACGTGTTTCTGCAAGAATTCACACAGGTTTAACAGCTGACTGTACAAAACTTGAAATCGACCCAGAAACAAAATTATTAAACATGACTCGTCCAGCATTTGGTGGTAACATCATGGCTACTATCATTTGTGCAAATCACAGACCACAGATGGCTACAGTACGTCCAGGCGTTATGCAGGCATTAGCAGATTGTGATAAAGTTGGAACAGTTGAAAAATTTGATGTAGAATTCACAGCAGAAGACATGAACGTTGAAATCTGTGAAGTTGTTAAGACAGAAAAGAAATCTGTTGATATTACAGAAGCTAAGATCCTTGTTTCCGGTGGACGTGGTCTTGGTGGCCCAGAAGGCTTCGAACCATTAAGAGAACTTGCTAAAGTTCTTGGCGGCGAAGTATCCTCCTCCAGAGCAGCAGTTGACGCTGGCTGGATCGACAGAGATCGTCAGGTTGGTCAGACAGGTAAAACTGTTCGTCCAGATCTCTACATTGCTTGTGGTATTTCCGGTGCTATTCAGCATGCAGCTGGTATGGAAGAATCCGAATTTATCGTTGCAATCAACAAAGAAGAATCTGCACCAATCTTCAACATCTGTGATTTAGGTATCGTTGGCGACCTTAACAAGATCGTTCCGAAGTTAACAGAAGCTTTAAAGAAAAACTAATTAATGCATCTAAAGGCACCCTTGAGAAAGGCACCAATTTCTCAAGGGGGCCTATTTGATGAATATCAAACAATTAATCCCTAAACTTATAATACAATACAATTACAGAAAAAAAGGCGGAATCTGCACGGTCCGTCTTTTTTTCTGTGGTAAATATTTATTTATTTATATCGTGTCAATTTTCTCTGATTGTTTTTTGAAATGCGTGACGGTGTCAGGACAAGCCAGCAAAGGATGCGAACGAGCATTATGCCAAAGAAGACACCGATACTGTCGATGCACACATCACGAACAGAGGGAGATCGGCCTGAAACAAAGGATTGATGATATTCATCTGTACATGCAAAGCCGACACATAGGGCTCCGGCAACAAGGAGAAGCGGAAACCCTCTGAGTCCATAGACATAAAGTGGAAGAGCAACGGTTATGGCAAGAATAAAGTATTCAGTTATGTGGGCTGCTTTGCGGACCGGTCCTTCAATTTTGGTGGCGTAGGCATCTTTCTGCCAGGGTTCCAGATCTTTATTTAGAAGCTGACTTCCTGCATCAACAATTTTGTAGCTGACGCGATAACTTAGACTGCCGGATTCGGTACCGTTCTGGGAAGAAAAAGAAAAAATCATAGCCATAACGGCAAGTGCCGGAAGAAAAGAAAGTGGTTTTAAAAAGAAAAATAGAATATTTTTAAACAATATATCACCTGACCTTAAAAAATTATGAGTTTATCATACGCTTATATAATAAAAAAATCAATCAATTTAGGATTAGATAGACGAGGAATGAGGACAACATGGAAAAGATAAAAAATGATGATTTGATGAGGGGAATGTGCTGGGGACTTTCAATTTTTTTTCTTGCCGCTGCCGTGGGGACGGCAGTATACGGTGGAGACTGGGAACAGGTGTATAAAGGCTTTGTGCGAATCATCGGTTCGCCAAGTGCGTTGATCACAGATTATTTTAAAGTGGGCGGATTAAGTGCGACCCTTTTTAATGCAGGGTTGTGTACCTTTGCGTGCTGCTGCATCGTGCGCATCTTAAAATGCCGGCTTTCTTCTTCCTTTTTTGCCAGTTATATATTGCTTCTTGCCCACTGTTTTTACGGGATGAATTTGTTGAATATATGGCCTTGTTTTATCGGAGTTGCTCTGTATTACCATCACATAAAGAAAAATATCAGAGATTATATACATATTGCGATTTTTTCTATGGCTTTTGCTCCGTTGATCAGTGAGCTCCTGTTTCGTTATCCTTTGGGTGACAAGTTTGTGGCAGGAGAGATTCAGATTACTGCCGCAGGTATTATTTTGGCTGGTGTATTTGGCCTTATGGCTGGTTTTGTGCTTCCGGGAATGCTTGAAGGGGCATCGCGGATGCATAAAGGATATAACCTGTATAACGGAGGACTGGCATTTGGCCTTGTAGGAGGCTTTATTTATGCTTTCCTATATAAAACTATGGGTCTTACATCAGAAGGCCCTGTAGAGCTTGTAAACCCGTTATATGACGGTACAGGAGATCAATATATAATCTTTTGGAATGTAATGTTCGGAATTATTCTGATCAGTACTTTTATTGCGGGATATATTCTGAATGGACGACAGCTGAAAAATTATGACAGGCTTTTGTCAGAAACGGGACATCGAACCAATTATGCACAGACTTACGGAATGCCTTTGTGTATGATTAATTTTGGCTTATACGGCCTTATGATTCTTTTGTATATGGATGCAGTCTTTTTGCTTACAGACGGTGTGGCTTTTACCGGGCCGACAGTAGGAGCGATGTTTGCCGCCTTGACTTTTGCGGTGATCGGTCAGCATCCAAAGAATACATGGTCCATTTTTGGCGGTTATGTTTTCCTGTATATCATCGTTGCGGTGGTCTGTGCCCTTCAGGGACGTCCGGTTCCGTGGACTTTATCCACACAGGGATATATTAACGGTGTGGCCTTTGCGACGGGACTGGCACCGATTGCGGGACGTTATGGATGGAAGGCAGGAATTGCGGCGGGAGCGGTCAGTGCGGCTTTGTGCACGTCTACGGGAGCTTTCCATGGTGGATTCATGATTTTTAACGGCGGATTCACGGCGGGAATTACGGCGCTTATTATGGTGTCCGTCCTTGAACATCATTATCCGCATATGGAAGTAAATATCTGATAAAGATAAAGCATCTGCTTTGTGGAGTATAGATTCACAAAGCAGATGCTTTTTACATGGTCATTTAATTATTTGATTTTTTGAATCAGTTCCTGAGCGAATTCTTTGGCATGCTGAACCTTCAGATCATCAATGAAGGTATGTTTATAACCCATATCACGTTCGGCGAGCATACCCTCGTAAATCAGGTTGGAGTGTTTGCAGTAACGACGAATACCCTCCTCAAAGAGATCAGCACCTTTTTCGAGCTGATAGCCGCAGGTGGATATAACAGCAACGTGTTTTCCGGCCCACAGGGACGGTCCTTTTTCTTCTCCATAGAACTTGTTCATACCATACATTAAACGGTCCATAACGGCCTTCATAGGCGGTGTACAGTACCATGAATAGATTGGCGTGGCGAAGATGATGACATCACTGTTGATTACAGAATCAAAGATTGGATAGACATCATCCTGATGCTGACATCCGAAAACATTCCAGTCCAGCTGACATACCCGGCAGGCTTTACATGAATGGATAGTTTTGTCATAAAGCCATATGAGTTCAACTTCGTTTCCTTGTGCTTTTAATTCTTCCATAAACGGTTCGGTAATAGAAATTGTATTACCGGTTTTTCTTGGGCTCCCCATTAAGATACAATATTTCATAGTACCCCTCCCTCTCCTGGATTGATAAGAATATTATAGCATATAAAAGGGGTAAAATGCCACAATATTCTGCTAAAATGAAGGTCGAATGCCAGGCGTACGTAATTTTCTGTTACATAGAATAAATTGTCTGAATTCGTTTGCTGCGGGTGACATATAACTGGTATTTTTCCATACAAGATATATCGGATGATAAAAGCTTAGATCCGTAATGGGAAGGACTTTTACGGGAGTCGTGTATAAACTTGGGTTTTCTACGACGAAACCGATACCAAGACCTTTAGATACCATGTAAGTGATCGTGTTAGGCTCATTGGCTGAAAAAATGGTTTTTAATCGAAAATCTGAATCGGTTTTTCGGGCAATAGCTGAGTGAATTGTTGAGGCAATACCGGTGCTGCTGTTATATCCGATAAATATTTCGTTCTTTATATCGTTGAAACAGACTTCCTCCTTTTCGGCTAAAGGATGATTTACAGGAACAGCAAGGTAGATTTCCTCACAGTAGAGAAGATCTCTTGCGATGGAAAC
>JAEDDO010000096.1 GCA_016298055.1 Frisingicoccus sp. | reverse complement strand
TGTATGGGATGGGGGCATGGAACGACGCCTCTTGTGCAGAGCACTTTGGTGGAATATAAACAGGATATGTCTTTTAGGAATGATCTGGCAACAGAATATCATTTATCCGAAGATGGTCTTGTATGGACATTTAAGATTCGAGACGATGTAAAATTCACAGATGGGGAGGCATTGACCGCTTCCGATGTTGTATTTACATTCAATACGGCGAAATCAAGTCAGTCTTCTCTGGATCTGACCTTTATGGACAAGGTTGAGGCTCCGGATGATGTGACAGTTATTTTTACTTTGAAAAAACCAACATCCACTTTTTTAAACACGGTAGCAACGGTCGGCATTGTTCCGGAACATGCTTATGATGAGGATTATGGTATTCATCCGATCGGTTCGGGACCTTTTAAATTTGTCCAGTGGAATAAACAGGAACAGTTGATTTTGGAGGCCAATGAGGACTATTACGGAACGGTTCCGGCTATGAAAAAGGTGATTATTGTATTTCAGGACGAGGATGCGGCATTTGCGGCGGTAAAAGCGGGACAGGTGGACATCGGACTGACAGCAGCAACGCTGGCAACAAATGAAATTGAAGGATATAAAGTTGAAGCGATTACGACGGTTGATAACCGGGGCTTAACATTGCCTGTTTCCCCGGCAGAAGGAAAAATGACAGAGAGTGGCTATCCCTATGGCAACGATGTGACATGTCATATTGAGATCCGTCAGGCACTGGCTTACGGTATTGATCGGGAGATGATCGCGGATGCTGCTTTAAATGGCTTTGCCACGCCATGTTATTCGGAAAATGATGGTTTTCCGTGGAATAATCCGGAAGTTAAGATTGAGACAGATGCCGATTATGCAAAACAGTTATTGGCAGATGCCGGATGGGCCGATACGGACGGTGATGGTATTGTTGAGAAGGATGGCCTGAAGGCAGAGTTTACCTGCCTTTATCCGAGCGGAGATTCGGTTCGTCAGGCAATAGCCATGGCCGCAGCAGAACAGGCGAAAACTTTGGGAATCCTTATGAATGTGGAAGGAACAAGCTGGGATGACATTTCAAAGCGAATGTTTTCCGAGGCTGTATGTATGGGATGGGGTTCATCGAATCCATATACGACATATTGTCTTTTCCATACAGATAACATGCTGAAAGATGATTATTATAATCCGGAAGGTTATTCAAATCCGGTTGTTGATGGATACCTGAATGGGGCTATGGAAGCATTGACAGTGGAAGAAGCAAATAAAAACTGGCAGCTTTCCCAGTGGGATGGTACAACAGGCACGGCCATGAAGGGCGACTGTCCATGGGTATGGCTGGTAAATATTCAGCATTTATACTATGCACGAGAAGGATTAAATATTGGTGAGCAGCAGCTGCATGCTCACGGTTCTTCTATGCCATTGCTTCAAAATTTGAAAGATTGGACATGGGAGCAGGAGGAGTGAAAAATTTATGAGAACAAGCAGCCGCATAGCTCGACTGTTTATTGAAAATATTTTGAAAATGGTGCTTTTGCTGTTTGCAGTCAGTATCATTGCCTTTGTGCTGGTGAATTATTCACCTGTTGATCCGGTACAGCAATATGTTATTGGCGTTGGAGGTGTCTCTCCGGAACAGAGATTACAGTTAGAAGAATACTGGGGTGTCAATGATCCGCCGGTTGAGCGATATATGAACTGGCTGTCAGCATTGATGCACGGAGATTTTGGCACTTCTCTATTATACAGAAGACCGGTCATTGATATTATCGGGGAGCGTTTTGTCAATTCATTTGCTTTGATGTTGTGTGCATGGCTTTTTTCAGGAATTATCGGGTTTATACTGGGTTGTGTGATGGGCATGAAAAAGGATGGCATCGTTGATCGGATGGTTAAAAAAATCTGCTATATTCTCAGCAGCGTACCTACATTTTGGCTGGGACTTATTTTTCTGTTGGTGTTTGCTGTTGAACTCAAATGGTTTCCTCTTGGATTTTCGACACCGATCGGCATGCTGGATGAAGATGTCACGATATGGCAGAGACTGCATCATTTGTTCCTTCCTGCTTTGACCTTGAGTCTGATGTCCTTTGCAAATATTGCGTTACATACGCGGCAAAAATTGATCGATGTTTTAGAAAGTGAATATGTATTGTTTGCAAGGGCGAGAGGTGAAAGTGAATTTTCAATTCTTCGACGGCATGGATTGAGAAATATTATTTTGCCTGCCATAACTCTCCAATTTGCTTCTTTTGCGGAGCTTTTTGGCGGTTCGGTCATCGCTGAGAATGTTTTTTCCTATCCGGGTCTGGGATCAGCAGTGGCAGCGGCGGGGTTAAATTCGGATGTTCCGCTTCTTTTGGGGATTACATTATTTTCTACGCTTTTTGTTGCAGTGGGCAATATGATCGCCAATACATTGTACGGCGTGATTGATCCGCAGATTCGGGAGGCAGAAGATTGATGAAGAAGATAAATCGAAGAACAAAAGTGATTATTTTTACAATAATGATTGGGGTTATTATCATTGGAGCTTATATTGCGGGGATTCTCATACCGGACAGTGGGGTTGCTCCGGATTTTTCAAATACAAAATTGCCTCCGTCTTTTAGTCATCCTTTTGGGACAGACTGGCTGGGAAGAGATTTATTTTTGAGAACATTAAAAGGATTATCGATCAGTCTGACGATTGGGATCATGGCCTCATTGATCAGTGGGGCGGCAGCCGTATTGATCGGTATTGCGGCGGCTATGGGTTCACGAAGGATAGATGGAATCATCAACTGGTTCATTGACCTGGTTATGGGAGTTCCCCATACGATCCTGATTATATTGATTTCCTTTGCCTGCGGAAGGGGTATGAAGGGACTTTTATTGGGTATAGCCGTTACACACTGGACAGGACTTGCCCGATTGATCCGGGGAGAGGTACTTCAGCTTCGGAATCAGCAGTATGTGGCCGTATCAAGGAAATTGGGCAAATCCGGTAGTTGGATTTTAGTGCATCATCTTTTGCCCCATCTTTTACCCCAGTTTTTTGTCGGTCTTGTACTCATGTTTCCCCATGCCATTTTGCACGAAGCGGCCATTTCATTTTTGGGTTATGGGCTGCCGCCGGAACAGCCGGCTATCGGTATTATATTATCGGAGAGCATGAAATATTTATCTGCGGGAATGTGGTGGCTTGCGGTATTTCCGGGGGCATTGCTCGTATGCATTGTACTGTTAGTGGATCGGCTTGGGGACAATCTCCGCATGATCATTGATCCCTACAGTGCACAGGAATAGGAGGATTTATGGAAGAGAAGAAACAGCCTTTGCTTGAAATCGAAGACCTTTCTGTGACTTTTAAAATGTATGATGGGGGAGCACTTGAACAAAAACAGCTTCAGGTGATCTCCTCATTGAGTGTGACGGTCTATCCGGGTGAGATTTTGGCGATCGCAGGTTCCTCCGGTTCGGGAAAAAGCTTACTTGCATCGGCAATTTTGGGAATTTTACCGGGAAATGCAGAAGTCGAGGGAAGAATGATCTATGAAGGAAAGCCAATGACACCCGATATGCAGAAAAAACTGAGGGGAAGCGAGATCGCACTGGTTCCCCAATCGATTGCCTATCTGGATCCACTGATGAAGATAGGAAAGCAGGTTGACGGACATAAAAAGCCATATCCGACACAGAAACGGAAAGGTTTGTTTAAACGTTTTGGATTGCCGGAAAAGACACCTGAGTTATATCCCTTTCAATTATCCGGCGGCATGGCAAGGCGTGTGCTTGTGTCGACTGCGCTTGTTGAAGATGCAAGGCTTTTGATTGCGGACGAGCCGACACCGGGAATGAGTCTGGATCAGGCCAAAGAGGCCCTCTCCATGTTTCGTCAGATGGCGGATGAGGGTAAAAGTGTTATACTGATCACCCATGATATTGATCTGGCTTTTGACGTTGCAGATCGGGTGGCGGTTTTTTATGCGGGAACGACGGTGGAATGTGCCCCGGCAAATGATTTTAAAACAGGGCCTGAAGCTTTAAGACATCCTTATAGTAAAGCTTTATGGAGAGCATTGCCACAAAATGATTTTGAACCGATTGAGGGATTTCAGCCTTATGCGGGAAATTTGCCGAAGGGTTGTCTTTTTGGGCCAAGATGTTCCTGTAAGACAGCCGAATGTGAAAATTCAGTTCCGCCGATGCGCGAGATCCGGGGAGGGGAGGTACGGTGTATCCATGCAACTTGAGGCGATTGATGTCAGTTTTCGATATGATAAAAAATCTTCCTGGGTTTTAGAACATCAGAATTTTAAAGTTGAAAGGGGCGAGTGTGTCGGATTATTTGCTCCGAGCGGTTATGGAAAAAGTACACTTGCAAAATTACTGGCCGGTTATCTCAAACCATCTTCCGGACAGATTTTATTGGATGGGAAACCGTTGCCCAAAAAAGGAATTTGTCCGGTACAATTAATTTATCAGCATCCGGAGAAAGCAATCAATCCAAGATGGCGGTTAAAAAAGGTGCTTGAAGAGAGTGGGTCACTCCAGCCGGATATCTTACATTCTTTCGGCATTCGGGAGGAGTGGCTGGATCGTTTTCCGAGGGAATTATCCGGGGGTGAACTGCAAAGATTTTGTGTAGCCAGAGCTTTAATGAGCGGTGCGGATTTTCTGATCTGTGACGAGATCAGCACCATGTTAGATGTCATTACTCAGGCACAGATATGGAATAAAATTTTAGATGAAGCAAAGAAAAGAAATATGGGAATTGTAGCAGTTACGCATAACAAGGCATTGGCCGATCGTATCTGTACAAAAGTCTATGATTTGTCCAGATAGGGGGCAGGTCCCGGGACATTTTTTAAGTCTCGGAACCTGTCCCTTAGCTACTTTCTTTTTACTTATAAATATGGTATGATAAACAGGATGTGAGTTAGGAGGGAAAGAGATGGAGGAAAGATTTCAGAGGACTGAAATGTTGATTGGTGAAGAGGGATTGAAGCGTCTTTCTGAAAGTCATGTGGCAGTGTTTGGTATCGGCGGTGTCGGTGGATATGTGGCGGAAGCGCTGGCCCGGTGCGGTGTTGGTGAAATTACGCTGGTGGATCGGGATGTGGTCAGCATGTCGAATTTGAACCGCCAGATCATTGCCCTGGAGTCGACTGTCGGCCGGATGAAGACACGGGTAATGAAAGAGCGGATTGAAGATATTTGTCCGGATACGGTCGTGCATACACGCGAAGTTTTTTTCCTTCCGGAGAACAGTCATACATTCCATTTTGAGGACTATGATTATGTGGTGGATGCGGTGGACACGGTTACGGCTAAGATTGAGATTTTAATGAGGTGTCGGGAATCGGGGGTTCCTTCGATCAGTTCTATGGGAACGGGGAACAAGATGGATCCTTCCAAACTTCAGGTGGCGGATATTTATAAAACGTCGATGTGTCCTCTGGCAAAAGTTATGCGGCATGAGTTAAAAAAACGGGGTGTTAAACATCAGAAAGTTGTTTTTTCTACGGAAGAACCTGTGGCAAATCACCGGACGCCGGGAAGCATGTCCTTTGTTCCGGGAGCAGCGGGACTTTTGATCGCATCAGCGGTTGTCAGAGATTTGCTTGGAAAGGAAGCTTAGCATGGAATTTAAATTTGAAATAGATGCAGATGGAAGTGCAAAACTTATTGAAGCTTTAGGGGAGGATGAAGTTTTAACGATACCGGACACATGGGACGATCACCCGGTCCGTGTCATCGGTGAACGTGCCTTTTACGGACGTCGTGAAATCCGTCGTGTGCGTCTCCCGAAATATTTAAAAAAACTGGAAGCGTATGCCTTTGCCGAATGTCGATTTCTTGAACAGATTGAATTGCCGGAGGAGACAGAGTCCATCGGAGATTACGGATTTTATAATTGTATACGGATGAAACGGATCGAACTTCCGGGGACGATCACCCGAATGGGTTACGGCGCCTTTCGAAATGATACGGACCTTACCGATATTCATATCCATGTGGATCAGGGAATGGAGAGCAGGGTGAACGTCATTTTGAGTGAGACGAATTTTGAACAGACGGTGACGTTTCATTATAATGACGGCAATGAATCCCAGCTTGTTTTTACAGAATTTTTTTATGAAGAAACGGCCAACGAGGAAGCCCGTCAGTTTAATCACAGAACTTACGGTACAGGTACGCTTTACAGAAACTGTGTCAGCGGCATCGGTATTGATTATATGAAATATGATGCGCTTTTTGATCTGGCTATTCACAGAGATGAGCCAAAGACGGTGATGGATCTGGCACTGAAACGTCTCAGTCACCCTTATGAGCTTAGTGAGACGGCACGGAAGAAGTATGTGGAACACTTAAAATCCATGGGCGGGCAGGTGCTTTTGTATCTGATCGAGACAAAACGATGGAATCTTTTTCCTCTGCTTACGGAGGGAGATGTGATCCCAAAAGAAGTTCTGGATCAGGGTATTGCTTATGGTCAGAAAAATGGCATTGCTGAATTTGTCAGCATGCTGATGCAGTATAAAAATACCCATTATTCTTCAATGACAAAATCTTTTGAGTTATAGGAATGACTTTTAATGAATGAGATAAGAGAGAAAATTAACCGGGTAGGTATTCAGATATTGACGGCCTCCCGAAATGAAATATATATGTCCATGCGCTATTTTGATATTGCATTGAGCGCATTGGATTATGAGATGAATCTGAGTACGAAGTCGATCGGCACAGACGGATTTAAGATTTTATTTAATCCCAGCTGGCTTGTGAATAGCTACCGGGAGTGGCCCCAGGATGTAAACCGGGTCTATGTCCATATGCTGATGCATAATATTTTCCGGCATATGACCGGGCGTATGGAGCGGGATGAACAATTGTGGAATCTTTCCTGCGATATTGCGGCAGAATCCCTTGTGGATCATTTTGATGCGGTGTGCGTCAAGCGGGTCATCAGTGACGAGAGGGAAGCCT
>JAEDDO010000095.1 GCA_016298055.1 Frisingicoccus sp. | reverse complement strand
TTTTCCGATTGTATGACGATTACTCTTTCTTCTTCTTCGTCTTTTTCTAGTATTAGTCATAATTCACCTCTGTATAAATTTAGATACAACATTCCAGTATATGCCATCCATTATATTACAGCTATTTTCAAAAATCAACGAAAAAAGGATATCACCGGCTATTTAAAGGCTTTCGGAAGATTCCATCTGAAAATTGTAGCCAGCATTCTCAGGCTGAAAACGATACCGATACCGATAAAAGCTGCCGTCATATCCGCAACATTTTTTGAGAGAAGTACATAATAAATACAGCCTCCCAAAAGGGATGCCACTGCATAAATCCGTTTTCTTAAGATAAAAGGAATCTCTCCAATCATCAGATCACGAAGAATCCCCCCGCCGACTCCCGTCACCATGCCAAGAAAGATCACAAAAAAGCTGTTATCCATATATCCCATTGACATGGCTACCTTTGCTCCTGTGATTGTAAAAGCTCCCAGACCCGCTGCATCAAAAATATTGTTGATCGTGTCAATAACCTGTATATTATTTACATACTTATCACTGAACATCCATGCTGCCAGAAACACAATAACCGATGTTACAAAAGCGATCTTCATATAGGTTCCGTCTGAAAAGGCTGCAGGCGGCACCCTTCCCACAAGCATATCCCTGAAAATACCACCTGCAAGTGCTGTTGTAATTCCAAGCACAATAACGCCAAAAAGATCCACTTTCTTCTCCAAAGCAGCCATCGCTCCGGAAATAGCAAAGGATACTGTCCCTGCTATTTCAAGAATTGAAAAAAATATTTCCCCAAAAACCATGATTGTATCCCTCTCTTATCATTCTCCTGCTTAAAAACAGGGGACAGGTCCTCTCAATGAACCTGTCCCCCCTCATTCAAGGACTCTGTACTTCCTTTAACATATCCCACATAACAATGTTCTGTTTCATTTTCAGAATTCTTCTCACAGATGTATTAATTCTCTCTTCAGAAATCGTTCCGTTATATACCGCATTCAAAACAGCATAATAAGCTGACTGAAAATCATATGGCTTAAGAAGCATATCACATCCGGCCTGAACGGCCATAATTGCTGAATATTCGGAACCATAATTATAAATAATCTCGTCTTTATCAAGTGCATCCGTGATAACTACACCGTTATAGTCAAGCATGCCTCTTAAAATTGAATTTGCCACCGCACCGGACATGGAAGCCGGCAGATCCTCTCCGGTTAATTCAGGAATTGATTCATGCCCCACCATAATAAATGCTCTTTCTGCCTTCACTGCCTGCTGGAACGGATATAATTCATCCCCCAGTATATCATTAATATTTCTCACCTGTCCATTCTCATCGAAAAGCCGTGTCATATGATATCCAGGGAAATATTTCACAGCCGCATAGACACCATTTACATGCAGTCCATCGATCACACTCTCAACTTTTTCTGATACGGCCACCGGGTCTGTGCCGAAAGAATTTATATCACCTTCCACATTTGCCTCCAGGCCAAGATTAAGATTAAATCCTATATCGGATAAATATTTTCCCATGACCAGACCGGTAAGAGATGCTCTGTCCACCGAATCAATATCTATGGCATTCTTTGTCCACGGCACACCCATCGTTTCATTAGATGCCAGCAGGCTGTTCTGCCCGCTTTCCTCCTGAATCGCCTCCAGAAGAGGAATATTAATACGATTTTTAATATACTGCTGACTGCCATTGATCATTCCGGAAATCTGCTCTCTGTTTTCGATATTATCTTCATCATAAATAAGCCCGCCTACCGGAAATCTCTCCAGACCATACATAAGCGAATCATCCGCATCCACCTGACGCCAGCTTCCCGCAACATCCTCCGGTGACACAATAAACATCTGGGCGACTTTCTCTTCCAGAGTCATACTCTCCAGTTTCTGATCATACCATTCTTTTTTGCTTTCCTCATCCTTGCTTTCCACCTTAGACTCATCAATATCTTTTGTGAAATAATCCATAAGTTCGGATTTGCCGCTGACTCCCGCACTCATCTCTTCCATACCATACACCTCCAAAAGGGTCGGCGTATCTGAAAAAAGATTCGTTCCGAGGCCAAGTCTGTCACCCTCAATATTTACTCCAAGACTGGCAAGCGTTGTCGGAAACATATCAAAAGTGGTATACTCCCGTCTGCTCTCCGGATCCGCCACTTCCGCTGCCGGATTAATAATGGTCGTATACACTCTCCGCACATAATCCTCATCCACATCTTCACAAAAATTACTATCCATCGTGTGATGGTCACCCGCTATAATAATCGTTGTATTCTCGTAAAAATCCTGCTGTTTGATCCATTCCACAAAGTCATATACCTGCTTACTTGAACAGGCCATAACATTCGCATACCGGTTATCACCAAAAGTATCCGGACACAGGTCACACAAAAAGCCGTCTTCAAAATGTGTATCTACTGTAAGTAATGTACAGTTAAAGGGCTCATCCTTCGACGCCATTTGAATTAATTCTTCTTTGGCATATTCGAATAAAAGAGAATCCCTATAACCCCACCATTCATGATATCCCTGTGGAAGACGTCCAATGCTTAAAGCGTATGGATGATCCGCAATATCATAATCTCCGTGTTCTGTAAAAAGAAGCCTTCTTCCGCCAAAAGTCGCATCTGAACCTATAATAAGCTTCTGATTATATCCTGACACCTGAAGAAGATCACCAAGAGTGACAACGCCCGGCATAAATTCACTCTGGGTATTCATCTCATTGTCACCAATCGAGATTGAAAGCGGAAGGCCCGAAGTATGGGCAAACATGGCAGCCACCGTCCATGTTGTCGAAGGCATATCATATCCGCCGTTTAATGCCGGGTCCGATCCGGAAAAATCCTCATTCTGCTGAGCAAGAGTCGTCAATTCCGGAATACAGTTGACATCAAATCCTCCACCATTTTCCTTATCCGCATAAGTCACTTCCATGGATTCCAAAAATATATAGATCAGATTTCTTTTTTTCTCCGGAAATTCCAGCTTAACATCAGCTGGAGAAACATAATTCTGATCAATAAATCCCGCAAATTTGTCTTTATTTTCCATATAAGCTGTTATATCCAGCCGCTGCCATGCATAGTAAAGAGAGCCTGCCACCGTTCCAATGCAGATAATGATTGTTCCGACCATCGTGAGCCAGAAATACTTTCCATTCTTATCTTTCACCAATAAAAACACAACAATAATAATAAGCAGAAACAAAATCATCCATGGAACGCAGAAAAAAACCGCATCCCATATCATGTCCTGATTTGTCCCCTGCATTGGTGCTTTCAATTGATAAAATAATTCATCTGCATTTAAATGATTCCATGTTTGGAACACCCATCGGATCAGTGCCACAATCAATCCGGACAAAATACCAATAACACATGTAAATATAACACAAATGTACCTTACTATACCCGTTTTTTCCTGCTTCTGTACTTCAACTTCAGACATAAATCGTCCTCCCAAAAAGACTGTAATGTTAATTTTGCGTAAAATTCGGGTATATTATAACATTTGATTTTTTTTAATGCAAGAATGCACTATTCAACTTCTCCCAGAATTTTCAGCGACTTAATCAGATGATTCATCGATTTACATATCTGAGTTCTGTCAGAAATCAACTGGTCTTCGTCAGCCTCCCATATCTGAGCATAAAACTGGTCAAACATCTTTTTCACAGATGTGTGATTAAACATCATGATATTATTGTGATATTTTCGATTCTCAACACGAATATAGGAAATTCTGTCAGATAAAAATACACACGGATTGATTCGATATCTATAATCTGTAGCAAAATTTCTTAAAGCCATTTTTACAGAAAGATTTGGATTGTTTTCAAAAAGTTTTACCATATATGTAAGATATTTCAATCGCTGTTCCGCCGAAAGAATAACCTTATAGTTAAAGAAATCCAACTCCCCGGATATAGAAAAATTAAAAAATACAGATTCATAAATCATAATCTGCATATCCGATTTTTCAAATAATCTCTGCATCAACTGATTAATCTTTCTGACCTGAGGGATAACCAATGCCCACTCATCATCAGGAGGATTGTTTTCAAGAAGTTCTTCAAATAATTCGGGAGGAACAAAATATTCACTTGCTCTTCCGATAAGAAGACGTATATTCTGTGACATGAGTGCCTGTATATACTTATCCCCTGTAATCATATCCCGCATCTTGACTCTCTGAAAAAGAAGATTCTCCCTGCTGCACAATGACTGGGCTTTTCGATAAAGAGCATCCCGTATATCTTCTTTCTCACTGATCATGACTGCCACACAGGTATCCGGATCAAAAAGCATACCGGAAATCGCATAGGCGTCCTTTGCCGCAAAAACAATTTTTCCATAAGCTCTTGAACTTTCATATAACTGAAGATCTATGTAAGATCCATTCGTCAGCACATTCATGAGAAAAATACAGTCATGAAAACAATCTCTCTCTCCTACTTCCAAGTTAATGATCATAGAAAAATGTACTTTTGGAAAGTCCCATTCTTTTTTCATATATCTATGATCAATCTGCATCATCATAAGACGATATTCGCGACTGACGGACAAAATATCCATTGTTGCCACCACATCCAAAGACTTCACTTTGCGAAGAGCCGGGTGCTGCATTCTGGAAATAAATTCTGCCAATGATAATGATGAAAAATAGGATGTCTGCGGAGCCACATAAGATCCGATGGAATTTTTCAGCCCACTGACATAATCATATTCAACTTCAAGGTTGTCATAAATTGCCTGTTGAAGATCCTCAGGATTATCAACCTCATATTCCTGATACAAATTCTCACGACCTTCATCATCCAGTTCATTCACAATACAATAACTGATATCGCTGAGAATCTGTTCAGCCCCTTTCTTTGACGGAATTGACCTTCCATTCAGCCACTTGCTGATATAAGACACATCGTACTGCAGGGCATTCGCCAAAACAATATTTTTAACATTAGCTGTTGCCATCAATCGTTCAAGTAATAAACTGAACCGGTTCTTTTCGTCCATTTCTTGTCATTCCCCCTTTATTTTACATATTTTTATACGATTCATTGGATTCAAAAGGACATGCGTTTTTATGAAATCGTTAAAATGTATACCCTTTTAATGCTAATACCATCATACTATATAAACGAAAAAATTAAAAGGACACAGAAAATTTTCTTTTCTGTGTCCAAAAATCCGAGTAACTGTTAGAACTGATCTCTATTTAATTTGCAGCGGATTTAAGTTCCTGTCTCAATCCGACACGGTTTGTTTTAAAGTGGAAGAACGGACGTTCCGGAAGCTGTGTAATTTTAACAGGGTGTTCATGTAATTCAAGTGCATCATATACGGCATCATGAATATCCTCAACTGTATAGCCATCTTTAAGAACAACATACAGATATGGAAGGAAATAGCCTTCATGGTTATCATCCGGAGCACTCAGGAAAAATGCATCAACAATACCATCGATATTTGCATCAATAACGCGATTCTCCATAACAAGATCAATAAGACGGCCACCGCCAAAACGTTTGCTGTTACCGCGTGTCAGCACGAAAACAATACCTTCTTCATTAATATATCCGAGATCCCCTGTATGCAGCCATACCTGTCCGTCAGAGTGTAACTTAAGTGCTTTCTTTGTAGACTCTTCATCATCATAACCGAGCATATTACCAGGACCTGTCTTGCAAAGCTCACCTAATTCATTATAGGATAATTCTTCTTCTGTACCCGGTTTGAAAACAGCCAGTGTTGTCAAAGGCATCGGGATACCAATATTACCATCGCCTGCCGGATATACCGGGCAAGGTAATGTACAGTTTGATCCTGCTTCACTCTGTCCATAAGCGGAAGCATACGCTGCTTTACAGTTATGATCGTTCAGGAACTGCTGAATACGACGAATCTGTCCATTATTAAATGCTTCGCATCCTGCACCTGCAACAAGAAGATGGGACATATCATAATCTTTCGGCATACGCGGACTCTTCATCAAAATCTCGATAAACATCGGAATATGAGGCCAGCAATTCGGGCGGTAACGCATAAACTCCAGATCAATATCAAAAACATCACAGAACGGATCAAGAATTAAAAGTTTATTGGATGCCAGAGGTACAAGGATCATAGATACAACAACTGCGACCAGTGCCGGCGGAAGTAATGTTAAAAGCCATTTCGGACGGATGCTTTCATGTGCACCATAGAAAGTCATCTGATATACAATACCGATCATAGAATTTGCTGAATGAATGACCTGTTTGGAAGGTCCTGTGGAACCGCTTGTATAAGCACGGAAAAGCGGACGGTGAATATCCTGCGGAGCTTCAACATCGCCTGTATATTCCTCACCGGCCTTAATAAATTCATCCCAGCTCATAACTGCAAAACCCTGTGCGGATGTACCATAAAGAGAACGGATATGTGATTTCACATGTTCCGGCATCTCAGCTTCCACTGTTTCGTGATATGGGGAAAGTAATACAATATGTTCCACACCTGCATCCTTCACGTAAGCATCAGCTTCTTTCTGTGTAAGAAAATCATGTGCAAAAATAACTTTAGCTCCTGACTTCACAACAGCTTCAACGTTTTCTTCCAATGTATTATCACGGCATAATAAAGATGCACCAATCGTCTCAGCAGCTAAGAGAAGTGCAATAAATTCCGGCACAGATCTGAAAAATACCGGAATCTGATCTCCTTCATTAAATCCAATAGCCTTCAGGGCTCTGGCCGCTCTGTCTGCCTTCACCAGCATCTCTGCCCATGAAATATCCGTGCCATAATAATGTACTGCCGGAATATTCACATCATCGCAGCTCTTTGTTAAATATTCACGCAATGTGCACTCCGGAACATTCAAATGTTCTACAACGCCCTGATAAAACTTCAGCCATGGACGATCAATACTTGCTTTTCCTGTCAATTCTGTATTCATAATTTAATCTTCCTCTCTTTCCAACAATTTCACCTGCTCATTTTTCTCTAATAAAACCATATCACTAAGAGCTTTTTGACGCACGGGATTCACATTGACAAAAAAATGAAAAAAGTGACA
>JAEDDO010000094.1 GCA_016298055.1 Frisingicoccus sp. | reverse complement strand
ATAGATGCTGTTGCATTCTGTTCTTATTTTAAAGATGTAAGATAAGCCCTGATACCTTTTTCTCCTAAGATCTTTTTAGCTAATGATGCCTGATCAAGATTGTCAGTGTCATCCACCTGATTTAAAATAACTCTGTAATTCCAGGATATATCCACATTTTTTCGGAGTCCCCTTCGATCAGAAGCTATAAGAGCCAGATCTCCTCCTGTCAGAAGATGTTCACATCCGCACTCTAAAATGTCTGCCACCTTATCCGGCCGATGACATATCTCGCCCACCGGTTTTCCAAGGCAGGATATTCCCAAAACACCAAACACATGGGTCGTCTCTTCTCTAAGAACCGGTTCCCACGCTTCCGGCGCCTTGCAGGGCAATCCTTTCGATCCATCCGATTCAATGAGGACCGGAACTTTTCTCTGAAAAATCCGACGTATCTCATCTTCTTTCGGACTTCCCACTTTTCCGTCATTACCTGCCTGGCCTGCCTGAAAACCGTAAGGTCCAAAATCCATAGGCCACATATGGGTCGTCGTCATGATGATATGCGAAATTTTTCGGTCATTTAAGTTGGCAGAAAGCGCGCGGATCAGGCTCGTCTTCCCCCCGGCACCGACAACAGAGATCACAGGTGACCTTTGATCTTCAAAGCCCCACTCGGCCCAGAGATCATCCCGTCTTTTATATATTTTCATATCGTTTCTATCCTATTTTAACATATTTTTTTAAAGTTTAACACATACTATTCCCATAAAACCTGTTCTTCAGAAAAAAGGAGTTTTCTTATGAATATTTTATATATTGCAGCTCTTTCTTTAGGATCCATCGTCGAACTCCTTATATTATGCAGACTCATGGGTTATCGCCAGCTTTCCCAGATGAGTATGTTCGACTATGTAAACAGCATTACCATCGGAAGCATTGCCGCTGAAATGGCCACCTCTCTGGAAGATAATTTTCTCTATCCCATGACTGCCATGATCATTTATGCTGCCGCTGTCATTCTTCTGTCCTGGGGAAGTTCCAAATCCATCCGTATTCGCCGGATTGTCACAGGCAAACCTATTGTACTCCTGAACAAAGACAAGCTCTATGAAAAAAATTTCCGAAAAGCCAAAATCGACCTGAATGAATTTCTGACTCAGTGCCGGGTCAGCGGTTATTTTGACCTGTCTCAACTGGAATCGGCCATTCTTGAAGAAAACGGACGCATCAGCTTCCTCCCGAAGAGCGAGTACCGGCCCGCTACTCCTAAAGATCTTCATGTTCTGCCCATTAACGACTCTCTTGTCGCAAATATTATCATTGACGGCCATATCATGACCAAAAATCTGAAGGCTTCCGGAAAAGACGAACGGTGGCTCAAACATCAGCTCAGTACTCACGGTGTATCCGATGTCCGGGATGTTTTTCTGGCAACATGCGATCTGAATAATCAATTCAACGTGTATCTGCGCACACCATCCGATCAGGCACCGGATATTTTTACCTGATGCGTCACTGCACCTGATTGACAGGTTCACCTTTAAGAAAGGCTTTCAGATTTCGATTCATCTGGTCCATCAGACGCTGCCTTGTCTCACGGGGTGCCCATGCAATATGAGGTGTAATAAATATATTTTTTGCCTTAAGAAGCGGATTATCTTTTCGAATCGGTTCTGTTGAGGCCACATCCACACCGGCCGCACGGATCTTTCCGCTGTCAAGTGCTTCCCTGACATCCGTTTCGCAGAGCAGTCCGCCTCTTCCTGTATTTAATAAAATGACACCATCTTTCATCTTATCAATGGTATCTTTATTGATCATCTGATAATTGTCTTCTGTCAGAGGACAATGCAGACTGATAATGTCTGATTTTTCGTATATTTCCTCCATTGATGCCATATGGCAATGTTCTGTCTCAAGGGAAGCATCCGGTGTCCGGCGATAAGCTAAAACTTCCATGCCGAAAGCCTCGGCTTTCCGGGCGACAGACTGGCCAATAGCTCCGAATCCGACAATCCCTATTGTCTTACCGTTCAATTCATACATCGGTGTATTCCAGAAACAAAAATCCGGACAGGATGACCACTGTCCATTTTTCACTGCATCCGAATGCATTCCGACCCTGGATGTGATTTCAAGAAGCAGTGCCATTGTAAACTGGGCAACAGCCTCCGTTCCATAGGCAGGAATATTGGTAACAACAATGCCCCGTTCACCGGCAGTCTTTAAATCAACCACATTATATCCGGTGGACAGACAACCGATATAACGGATGGACGGACAGGACTCTATAACTTCTTTCGTGATCAGCGTCTTATTTGTCAGCACGATATCACAGTCACCGATACGTTTCACCACATCTTCTTTCCCTGTCCGGTCATATACTCTTACTTCACCCGTCTTTTCAAGTTCATTCCAGGACAGGTCTCCCGGGTTTAAAGTATATCCATCCAAAACTACGATTTTATGCATGCTGTTCAAACCATCCTTTTATTTCCTCAAAATTTCCGGACATGGTTCCCTGAATCATCTGTGGTGAACCACCGCCTTTACCTCCAAAAAGTTTCTGTATCTCCTGTCCCAGTGTTTTTGCACCGCCCCTTTTGTCTATAAGGACATAGCGTCTCTGACTGTCCGTGCCGCCGGACACAGCGAGAACTTTTTCTGCCCGTTCGGAAAGCATGTTGGCATATTCCCTCAGCTCATTACCCTTAAATTCATTTTCCTCCACGCATACAGCCTTTCCGGTAATCTCCTGAGCCTCCGCCTTTTTTTCCATGATTTCACGTTTCATCTGAACCATCGTATATTTAAGATCCCCGATTTCTTTTAAAAGCCGCTCGACAGCTCCGGTAATCTCTCCGGTTTTTGATGACAGAAGATGGGATATATCCACAACGCTCTCATGCTTATCCATATAATCTTCCAGTGCCCGGTTTCCTGCAAGCATAGCGATCCGGACACCGCCTTTGTAATTCTGAACGGAAAGAATTTTGATCAGACGTATCTCACCCGTCCTCAAAGGATGAGTTCCGCAGCAGGCACACCGGTCATAGCCCGAAATCTCCACGATTCGGACATCTCCGTCCAATTCTTTCTTGCTTCGATATTCCATCTGTTCCAGAACCCTTTTCTCCGGAATAAAAACCTGTATCGGAATATTGGCTTCGATGGCCCCATTGGCCTCTTTTTCAATTTCTTTTACCTGCTCCTTTGTCAGTTCTCCGTTAATGTCCAGCGTCACAGCCTCACTTCCCATATGAAAGCCCACATTATCATATCCATATTTACCGTGGATCAAGCCGGATACAATATGCTCTCCCGCATGATTCTGCATATTTGAAAAACGAAAATCCCAGTCAATCTTTCCGTGAACTTCACTCCCCACATTTAACATACGATCTCCGTAATGCCAGATCATGCCATCCTTTTCATGGGTATCTTTAATAAGTGCTTCACCGATCATTCCCCTGTCACCCGGCTGTCCGCCGCCTTCCGGAAAAAAAGCGGTCCGGTCAAGTAAAATGCGATATTGATCCTTTACCTGTTCACATGCCATGACCCGCGCATCAAATTCTCTAATATACGGGTCTGCTTCATATAATCGTTCAATTTTCATCTGTTTCTCCTGTACGTTTTTATAAAAATCAACTGTTTTCGCGCAAAAGGTCCAGAGTTCCCACTCTGGACCTTTTACAGCATTTATTTCTTCTTTTTCGAAGGAACTTTTTTAAAGACGATCGCCGTTCTGCTCGGAAGATATACTTTAAAACCAATACGTCCGTCTTCCTGCTTTTCGGCCGTATAGATCTGATGTCCGATCCGACCGTGGCCGCCAAACTGGAACTCATCTGTATCCATGAGAACCTGATAATCCCCTTTTTCGGTAACCGGAACAAAATATCCGTCAAAAGAATGGGTCGGATCAAAATTGAAGGCAAACACTGTTTTTGCCCTCTGGTACATTAATACCTTGTCTGACTGGTGTGTCCAGAGATTCTGCATCTTTCCGGATAACAGACGGGTCTTCCGTGCCATTTTGATCATAGCTGTCTCAAAAGCATTCAAATACTGATATTTGAGATCCGGATTATCGGCCAGACTCCACTGTCTTCGGCAATAATGATAGCTCCATCCATTACCCTCTCTAGGGAAATCGATCCATTCCGGATGTCCGAATTCATTTCCCATAAATGTCAGGTAACTTTCTCCGCCAAGACTCATCGTAATGAGACGAATCATCTTATGCAATGCCATACCACGGTCGATCACCATACTATGTTTATCTTTTGCCATGGACCAGTACATCTCCTGATCACAGAGGCGGAACATGATCGTCTTATCGCCTACAAGTGCCTGATCGTGGGATTCACAGTAACCGATGACTTTTTCTTTTGGACGGCGTCCGGTAAGTTCTCTCCATAAACTGCTCATATCCCAGAATTCATCTTTTGTTTCTTTTAAAATTTTAATCCACATATCCGGCTCACCCATGGCCAGTCTGTAGTCAAATCCAACACCGCCTTCTTCAATCGGAATACAAAGTCCCGGAAGTGCCGATGTATCCTCCGCGATCGTGATCGCATTCGGATTGACCTGACGTATCATCTCATTGGCAAGCTGAAGATATGTGACCGCCTCTGTATCCGTATTCATTGAGAAATACTTATCGTAATCCGTAAAGCTGGTTCCAAGACCATGATCACGGTAGAGCATGGAAGTCACGCCGTCAAAGCGGAAACCGTCAAAATGGAACTGGGTCTGCCAGTATTTTAAATTGGACAGAAGGAAATGAATGACTTCATTTTTTCCGTAATTAAAGCACTTTGTATCCCATGCGGCATGATATCCTCTTGGTCCCTCATGGAAAAACTGATAGGATGTACCGTCAAATTCATTAATACCTTCACGCGTATTTTTCGACGCATGGGAATGGACAACATCGAGAAGGACGGCAATGCCCATCTGATGTGCCGCATTGATCATATCCTTTAATTCTTCAGGTGTTCCGAATCTTGAAGATGGTGCAAAGAAGTTGGTCACCTGATATCCGAAGGACGCATAGTAAGGATGTTCCATGATCGCCATGACCTGAATCGTATTATATCCCAGTGCCTTCACTCTCGGAAGCACATTCTCCTTAAATTCTGTATATGTACCGACTTTCGGTTCTTCCTGGGCCATACCCACATGACATTCGTAAATGTAGAGGGTCTTTTCCGGCTTAAATTTAGCGTCTGTCCACCGGAAAGGTTCTTCTGCATCATGAATGGCTGCACTCCATCCGGTCGTCACCGGATCCTGCACCACATAATCCGCATATAAAGGAATACGATCCAGCTCTTTCCCATCATGTTCAACGATCGCCATCACACGCTGGCCATTCTTTAAAGCATCCTTTCCCGGAAGAAAGATTTCAAAAACGCCTCCGTCCTTTTTCTTCATTGGATGATTGTGTCTATCCCAGTCATTAAAATCACCTGTCAGATACATCTTGTCTGCTCCCGGTGCCCATTCCCGGTAATACCATCCATCCTCTGTCTTATGAAATCCATAAATCTCATATCCGTTTGCAAAGTCGGCCAGAGTCTCGCTTTCTTTCAGAAGTTCACTTTTTTTTCTGGCAAAATTGTTCATTCGAAGATCAAAATCATCCTCATAATACTGTTCCAATAATGGATCATACTCAAAAATCTTATATTTCATATACTTCCCCCATTTAAACCTAAAATTCTTTTCGTCCTCCGGCATCTTTGATACCCATCTCTTCACGATATTTTGCGACAGTTCTCCTGCTGATCTTCACGCCCCGTTCCACAAGACGTTCTGTGATGACTCTGTCAGAGAAAGGCTTCTTCTTGTCTTCCTCATCAATGATATCCATGATGCCTTTTTTCACCTGTTCTGTCGTAATCTTGTCCCCGCCGTTTTTTGAAGGAATGCTTTTAGAAAAGAAATAATTCATCGGAAAAATTCCCCAGGCACACTGAAGATATTTATCCCGAATCGCCCGGCTGACTGTTGATTCGTGTACCCCCATCATCTCCGCCACATCCTGCAGTCTGAGCGGCTTCATATGGCCTGTCCCCAGCTTAAAGAAAGGCTCCTGATAATCCACAATACATTTGGATACCCGCATTAATGTCGTATTTCTCTGACCGATGCAGCTCTGTATCCATTCGGCCTGACGTATCTTATCTGCAATATAATTCTCAGTTTCCTTTGAAGTTCCCCCTTCAAGGACCTGCCTGTAAAAATGATTGATGCCTACTCTCGGATATGTATATTCATTTAAAAGTATCTCATAATAATCAGCCAGTTTGACAACGGTCACATCCGGCGTAATGTATTTTAAATTTCCTCTGGCATCAAAACCACTGCCCGGCTTCGGATTTAATTCCCTTATATGTGCACAGGCATCGCTTACCTCCTCTATCGGACGTTTCATCTTCCTGCTGATAACATGAAGCTGGTTTTTTGCCAGTAATTCCAGATGATCGGATACAATCTTTCTGGCTGTCATATCCGGTTCTTTCTCCCGATCCAGCTGTATGAGCAGACACTCCCTTAAATTTCTCGCGCATACTCCCGGTGGATCCAGCGTCTGAAGCAGTTTAAGCTGTTCTTCAACAAAATCCACATCCGTATCGAACCGTCTGGCAATATCTGCAAGATCTTCTTCCATATAACCTTTAGAGTCCAGTGAATACACCATAAAATGAATCACATCATATTGAAGATCCGTCAGATCCTGTGTCAATAACTGATGCAATAAATACTGAGACAATTCCTCCCCTACATTTTCACTGTAATCCATCAACTGTTTATCTTCAGAATCTTCTCCGTATTCCTGTCTGGAATATATACGGTTTCTCTCATCAAGTGAATCCAGCCACTCCAGCTTTCGCACCAGATCCGAAGCCTTATCCGGCATCTCGTATCCTTCCTCTATGTCAACGACCGGATTTTCCAATGAAACTTCTTTAATATATTCATTCAACTCCTGGCAGCTCATCTGAAGTATTTCCATGGACTGTATCATTTTCTGAGATAATATCTGATTTTGAGTCAGCGATAATCGTATATCCATGATAAAACCACCTTATCTCT
>JAEDDO010000093.1 GCA_016298055.1 Frisingicoccus sp. | reverse complement strand
TAAAAGTCTTTTATGAGAGCGGACCGATACAAGTATCTGTCTGCCGCGTTTTAATATACATTCCAACAAGTGCGGTTGTCCGTTTTGAGATCACACCGCTGCCCCCATCTTTCAGATAGAGCATCGGGTCTACAGCAACACCATTCTCTTCCACCTGAAAATGCAAATGATTTCCTGTAGAGTTTCCGGTCGTTCCGCTTAATCCGATCTGCTGCCCCTTGGTCACTTGCTGTCCCTTCTTCACATACAATTCTTCGTGGTGCATATACTTTGTCACAAGTCCGTCACCATGATCAATAATAATATAATTTCCCGCCGAATTGCTGAATCCGGCATAAGTAACCACACCCGCTTCGGCAGCATAGGTCGGTATATTTTCAGAACCTGTACCCAGGTCAATTCCTTTATGGAAAGCATTATCAAAGCTCCGATAACCAAACGTACTTGTCACAACAGCGCCCGGACACGGATCTGCAAACCTTCCGATCAACGACGAAAAATCCTGCAGCGTTAACTCATCCAGACGATACAGATCATAGGACTGCATAATATGAATCAGACTGTTGCCGTAATTCACTCCTGTAGCCCATCTTCCACTGATACGCATAGCAAATGTATTCGCATCGGTTACACCACTGATCAAATCCGAATATACTTCTGTAAGTATACGACTCCTGTCTTCAATCGCTTCTGTATATGTATGATATGCACGAAATCCAGCCGTTATCGTATAGCTCTCGCCATCCGTAGTCATCTCCATTGTTTCCATATTCACTGTCCCGGCAGTTCCTTTACCCTTAACACCAAACAGATTGCAGTACTGCCATGCCAGATAGGAAAGACCGTCCCCAATCGCTCCGCCGGGACCGTATCTTCCAAATCCGGACTCCTGTATAATCTGGGCAATGGTAACAGAAGCCGGATATCCGGTCTCATCCTGACACTTTAAAGCACCCACGATCATCTCCTGCGTAATAAAAGACGGAATACCTTCAATAGGCACCGTTACATTATAGCGAATACGGTCACCAATATCAATAAACTGGGAAGAAGCCTCATACTCCTCCGACGAATTCTGATCATTCAAAAGCTCCTCCTCCTTCTCAGAAGGTTTCCCGGAAGGCTTCTCAGACGGTTTTGAATCATTTGTCTCCGTCTCTTCTTCACTCTCCTCAGTTTCTGATGTATCCGATTCTTCACTTTCTCCAGTACCCGGCTCTTCCGTTTCTGTTTCCTCTGTATCCGACTCTGCCGGCTGAGATTCTGTAGATTCAAACTCGCCGGACTCTGTTCCCGTTTCTGTTTCAATGACGGTATCTGTCTCCTGTTCGGATGAATCCTCACCAGTCTCATCTTCCTCGATCAGAGGCGTCCCGTCCTCATAAAGAATGACACAGCCATCTTTAAGCAGATAATGCCAGCCATCCGGCAATCGGTACCCTGTCCGCTCTTCATATTCCTGCGGTGTCTCCTCACGATAATTTGATTCTGATGCAAAAACCGTCATCGAACTCTGTCTCGGTGCAACCGTACTGACGGCCAGTGCCACTGCCAGTGCCGCGATGATCATCTTTTTTTTCATCTTATATTTCTTCTCCCTTCGAGCACTGTCACTCTATATCTAAGTTTTCTATTTATTCGTATTGAGACATTATAACACAAAAAAATGAATACCGCCAGATTTATCTTGAAATATAGAGAAAAAGCCGAAAGTATTGAAAACTTTAACTTTCCAATGCTCTCGGCCTCAAAATTACAGTTTAATATTAATTGGATTACCTTCCATCCATGCAGAGATATTGTTGCAAACAATACCGACTCTTTCAGCTAAAGACTCTTCGGAATAAAAACCTACATGCGGTGTAACAATACAATTCTTTGCGTTGAGAAGCGGATGATCTGCCGGAATCGGAGGTTCCATTTCGAAAACATCCACACCTGCTTTAGCAATCACGCCTTCATTAAGTGCATCTGCGAGTGCCTGACTGTCAACCAGCGGACCTCTTGCACAATTCACAAGAATTGCTGTCTTCTTCATAGAATAAATGCGCTCTCTGTTAGCGATGTGTTTTGTAGATTCCAGAAGCGGTGCATGTAATGTGATAATATCGCTCTGTTTAAATATATCATCAATGCTTACATATTCAACACCTAAGTCCTTAGCTTCCTGACTTTCAGCAACATCATAACCAAGTAATCTGCAGCCAAAAGCTTTACATAATGATGCAACTTTTCTTCCGATTGCACCTGTACCGACAATACCTACCGTCTTTCCATGCAGCGTATTATGTGTGAAACCTGCTAATGTTCCTCCATCTCTTACAACCTGATTATAAGGTACAATATTTCTGAGACATGCCAGCATCATTGTAACAGCCAATTCTCCTGTTGCATTTGTCGCATAGCCCTGAGAATTGCAGACACGCACACCTTTTGCAGCACATGCTTCCATATCTACGTGATCCACACCGGTAAATCCTACAGAAATCATCTGAAGATGCTCTGCTGCATTAATTACCTCTGCCGAAAGTTTGCTGTTCGCAATGATAAATACATCTGCATCTTTTGCACGCTCAATTTTTGCTTCTTCTGTTAATTTTTCACCACAAAAAACAAACTCATGACCTGCATCAATAAATTTCTTAGCTTCAGCCATAACAACTTCTTCTTTTACGCCGAGAGGTTCTAACATTACGATTTTCATTTTAATTATCCCCTTTTTATTTTAATTATTAAAACATTATTTCTTTTTTTAATATTACTCCACATTTTACTCGATGTCAACCTCAATCTTAGAAACTTGCCATATATTGACACATTATGATATACTGGTTCTATATTTATATTGGTATTTTAATAATTAAAATAGTTTAAGACAATTTTCAGGAGAATGATCGAAATGAAAAACCAATTCACAACAAAAAATCAATCCGTCGACAAAGTTTTTACTATCATTGAATATATGTCTGATATGCGTACACCATTAAAACTTTTAGAATTATCTAAGGGTATAGGTTTTCCGTCGAGCACGACACTGCGCCTTCTTACTTCGCTTATGGATCGAGGTTATGTCTATCAGGATCAGGAAACCCTCAAATATTCATTAACATTAAAATTTTGCCGAATAGGGGATTCCGTAAAATCGAGTTTAAATATTACGGAAATTGTCCATTCCTATTTACTTGATATATCTAACAAAACAGGGCAGACAGCCTATTTTGCCATTGAACAGGATATGATGCTGGTATATCTGGACACCATTAAAGGGAATGGATTTCAAACGATAACCACCAAGCGCATCGGCCACGTAGCACCGCTGCATGCCGCAGGCATCGGAAAGCTGCTGCTGTTAAATTACAGCGAAAGTCAGCTAATGAAACTGATTCATTCAAAAGGACTGCCCCGTTTTACGGATAATACATTATGTACTTACGAATCCTTGAAGATGGAACTTGAAAAAATCAGCAAACAGGGATATGCCATGGATGATCAGGAATGTGAAGAAGGTATACGATGTATTGCTGTACCTATAAAAGACTATTCCGGTACGATCATCGGAGGCATCAGCATTTCCGGTTCAACAGACCAGATTCTTCCCGAAAAATATGAATCGTTTCTGGACATCCTGATATCCGCTTCTGAGGCAATTTCCGAAAAACTGGGTTACAAGATATAAAAAAAAGCCGAAAGCATCTGAAATCTGCATTTCAAACACTTTCGGCTTTCTTTATTTGATAGATCAACCGTTAACAAAACGGCCTAAAAATTCTTTTGTCTGCTCACTCTTCGGATTTCCGAATACCTGCTGCGGATCTCCTTCTTCGACAATAACACCGCCTGCCATATAAACGACATGATTTGATACATCTCTGGCAAAGGCCATCTCATGTGTCACGATCATCATGGTTAAACCTTCATTGGCCAGTTTTCGCATAACGGACAATACTTCCCCAACCATCTGCGGATCCAAAGCGGATGTCGGCTCATCAAAAAGAAGAACCTCCGGCTCCATCGCCAAAGCTCTTGCAATGGCCACACGCTGTTTCTGACCGCCGGAAAGCTGACGAGGTTTTGCGTTAATATACGGCGCCATTCCAACTTTCTCAAGATAATACATCGCATTCTTTCGTGCCGTTTCTTTATCTTTCTTAAGAACGATTTCCTGACCAACCATGCAATTCTTCAGCACAGTCATGTTATTAAATAAGTTAAAACTCTGAAATACCATTCCTACTTTTGCCCGGTACGCCGCCTCATTCATTCGGCTTTCCATCATATTTAATCCATGATAAATAATCTCCCCGGATGTAGGCTCTTCAAGGAAATTGATACATCGAAGTAATGTAGATTTACCCGAACCGGATGCTCCGATAATACATGTAACATCTCCTTTGCTTACTGAAAAGTCAATATCCCGGAGAACAACATGTTTTCCAAAGGCCTTACTTAAATGGCGAATTTCTAAAATACTGTCTCCCATCATTCATCCTCCTTTGAATCCGTCTTCGAGTAACTGTACATTCCGCTTGTATGCGCAAGTGTATCTGTTGTAGCCAGATCATAATTATCCGGACCATCCAGTTTACTTTCCCAGAATCGGAGAATTCTTGAACATGTAAATGTTAAAATAAAATAGATGACCATCGCAATGGCGAAGGCTTCAAAATACAGATACTTCGCACCGGCAACGCCCTTCGTTGTATAGAAAAGCTCAACCGTTCCGATAATGGACAATACACAAGTATCTTTAATATTGATGATCAGGTTATTGCCGATCTGAGGCATAATATTACGAAGTGCCTGAGGCATAATGACATGAACCATCGTCTGAACGTGATTCATACCGATCGCCTTCGCACCTTCTGTCTGTCCCGGATCAATGGATAAAATTCCGCCTCGAACAGTCTCGGCCATGTAGGCACCTGTATTGATCGAAACAATAAAAAATGCAGCAAACCACATAGACATATTAATATTGAATACAGCTGCCGATCCGAAATAAATAAACATGGCCTGCGCCATCATTGGTGTTCCCCTGAATATTTCTACGTAAGCCGCCAGAATAAAGTTCACCACTTTTAATACAATGCGTTTCACAATATTATCTTTTTTAGATACAGGAATCGTCTGGACAATACCTACTGCAAATCCAATAATACAGCCGATAAATGTACCGACCAGCGCAATCAGCATCGTAACTCCCGCACCGCGCACGAAAGATGTTCCATATTCCTCAAGCAGCATGAGAATCTTTCCAAAAAAAGTCTCCGGCATCTTATCTTCCCCCTCGTAAATTTATTCTTTTAAATAGACATAAAGCACGGAGACCTTCCCTGTCCCCGTGCCGCTTATATCCTGTCTCTAATCGATTATTCAGAAAGAGGCTGAACCGAAATTGCTTCGTCCATCATCTTGTTGAAATCTTCTTCTGTAAGCCCTGCAAGAACGCTGTTTAACTGTTCTGTCAAAGCACTGCCTTTTTTAACAGAAATACCGATATTGATTTCTTCTTCAGAAACCTCAAAATTATCATCAGCACCTGTGAAATCCAGTAACTTAAAATCAGGATAAGCAATCAACGCTGCCTGACCTGTAGGCATATCTGTAACAACAGCATCGCACTTTCCTGCAGAAAGAGCAACTAACATAGCCGGTGCAGATTCCTGTGCAGGAAGTATCTGAGCATTTGGAATCTGTGGCAGACATGTATCATACCATACTGTATTCTGCTGAGATGTACATACAGCACCGTCAAGATCTGCAACGCCCTTAGCATCTGCATATTTTCCATCAGCTTTAACAAGAGTAATGATGGATGCATAATAATATGGTGTTGTAAAGTCTACACTTTCCAGACGATCGGATGTGATGGACTGTCCGGCAATAACACAGTCAACTTTTCCGGACTGAACAGCCGGTACAAGAGAATCCCAGTCAAGTTTTACGATCTCCAGCTCAAGACCAAGTTCATCTGCAATATGTTTTGCCATCATAACATCATAGCCATATGCATAATCTGAACTTCCGGAAATCGGTACTGCACCGTTTTCATCTGATGGCTGTGTCCAGTTATATGGTGCATAACCGCACTCCATAGCAACCTTTAACACACCGTCCTCAATCGTTTCAATTGCTGCTTCACCGGAAGCTGCTGTCTGGTCACCTGCTGTTTCTGCTTTCGTTTCTGCTTTCTTTGATCCACATCCGGTAAGCATACCGCATACCATCACACCTGCCATAGCCATGGCAAAAATTCTCTTAAAGCATGTTTTCATTTTTCCCATCCCTTTTCATTTTTCTTAAAAAAATAGCCGCAAAGGCAGCATATACGCACCCTTGCGACCTTTTTAGACCAATTTCATTATAAATGTTATCTTTTTTAAAGTCAATATGAATTTAACAAATTATCGCAACTGTTTGGAGCCTTTTATTCTGGCTTTATCCTGATACATTCTCTGGTCTGCCTCTTCTCCCGATGAAAGCCCCTCTGCAATTACGATAAATTCATCCCCGCCAAAACGTCCTACAAAATATTTTGAGGGAACTGTCTGCCTGAGGATCCTTGCAAAATTCATGATCATCAGATCACCCATATCATGCCCAAGTGTATCATTGACCACTTTCAGATCATTTAAATCCAACATGAACATCGCTGTCGGTATCGTAATCCTCAGATGTGAAGAGATTATTTCTTCACATCTATTTTTATTCGGAAGGCCTGTAGCCAGGTCCACATAGGCTTTCTCGCTCAACTCATTATTGCTTCTGGCAAGCCGGAGAGCTTTTCGGCTGGAAATAACATAATAAATAAGAAATCCTAATATCAGCACGATAATCATAACACCTGCCATAAAAACAAGCATTGCGTGCTGTCTCAGAAATTGCCGTACACTCATCTCCGAATTCATATAGCCACCGGACATAAGTGCTTCATTTATTTCGTGATCCGACATACTGGAGACACCCTTTTTCATAAATGAATACATTCTTACGTCATCTTTTCTGCAGGCCAGACTGACATAGACTTCATAACCCGTATTAGAAATGCCAAACTCTCCAATATTGTCCAGTTCATTTCTATACGAATAATATGTATCTGAACTTA
>JAEDDO010000092.1 GCA_016298055.1 Frisingicoccus sp. | reverse complement strand
TTATGTGGGGCAGAATTCTGGAGATTCTGGCTAAAAAGGCTTCAGAGGGTGTGGATGTCCGCGTTATGTATGATGGAACATGTGAATTTTCAACTTTATCCCGGGATTATCCAAAACGTCTTAAGAAACTTGGAATCAAATGCAAGGTATTTGCCCCGTTGACTCCTTTTGTGTCAACCCATTATAATTACAGGGATCACCGAAAGATTCTTGTTATTGACGGTCATACAGCATTTACCGGCGGTGTCAATCTGGCAGATGAGTATATCAATCACATTGTAAAATACGGGCACTGGAAAGATGTGGCCATTATGCTGAAGGGTGAAGCGGTGAAAAGTTTTACACTGATGTTTCTGCAGATGTGGAATGTGGATGAAAAGGATATGGATTATTCACAATTTTTGAATTATCCGGTTTCACCGGTTCAGACAAAGGGATATGTGATTCCTTATGGGGATTGTCCTCTGGATGATGACAAAGTCGGTGAGAGAGTCTATATGGATATTTTAAACAGAGCTCAGAGCTATGTACATATTATGTCGCCCTATCTTATTTTAGACAGTGAGATGGAAACGGCCATTAAATTTGCCGCAGAACGAGGGGTAGACGTAAAGATCATGCTTCCGGGCATTCCTGATAAAGCGGTACCTTATGCTTTGGCCAGAACCCATTACGCATCCCTGCTTCAGTCAGGAGTAGAAATTTATGAATATACACCCGGGTTTGTGCATGCGAAGATTTTTGTCTGTGATGATAAGGAAGCTGTGGTCGGCACAATCAATCTGGATTACCGGAGTTTATATCATCATTTTGAATGTGCGGCTTATATGTATGATGTGGATTGCATTCATGAGATTGAGAAAGATTTCCGGGCTACTTTGAAAAAATGCCGCAGGGTGACAAAGAAGACGATGAAAAATGATACAGTAAGCCGGAAGATTATGGGTGTTGTGATGAAAGCGGTTGCACCATTGATGTAAAAAAAAGGGAGATATGCGGATGCATTCTCCCTGAATTTTGTTTATGAACGATTAAGGTGTTATGGCTTACATATGCCGCAAGGATCATAGCCGTCATCAATGAGTTCCTGGCGGCTGCCTGTATACTCCTGCATATTTTCGGATTTCATATCCTTTGCACTGGAACAGGAAGGTTCATGAAACTTATGGGTTTTTGTATTTAAAATATAGGAGGCCGTTGGTTCTTCAGAAATATTTCCGCCAGCATTGCCCGACGGATTTTCTGACAGACGGCTTTCTCCGGTGGCATAGTCGATTTCGACACCCGGCTGAACATTATAGCAATAAACGTTAAAAAGAATGCCTTCGCCTTCATCTTCTACGGAGAGCGCTTCCATAAGTACACCGTCGGCAACGAGATGATCCTCTGTAAAAATCGGTGTAACTCTGTAGAGAACATGATTATCCGTTTCTTTGATGTAGTCGGCAACCATATTTTCAAATGGAAGCATACCATCTACATTCAGGTAACGTGTTCCGGTGATCAGATTTTTGGAATTGGCATTCTCACCGGTGAGCTGAAAACCGATCAGATGACAGCGGTTATACAGATATTTTCCGTCGACACAGTCATATTTTGCAGACTGCCATCCGGTAGGTTTAACGGAACCGATGGAACCGCGGGATTCTGTCGGCATGAGATCCGATCCTATATTGGCATAGGCTTCCTGGCAGCGTCCGAGATCATCTAATTCACTGTAAGTTTCAAATGAAGTTGTTGTAAAATCTGTTTCTGAAAAGAAAGGCAGATTATTGTTCACAACATAGTAAGGTGATCCCGAATAGGACGGGATATTTTGAAGGATCGTTGCTTTTTCAGAAGCAGAAAGAGATTTCAAAGCTCCTGTTTCAGATGTTAATTCCGGAACCGGCACTTGAGCCTGAGATGTTTTCGATGATGAAGATGAGGCGGCTGAGCCTGCCTCTGGATTTGAACATCCGCCGAAGATCAACAGAAGTATCAGCAGCAATGGAAAAAGTTTGTGTTTTATTATGCGCATGATCATTCACCTCCGTATTATATTTCTATATTCATGGTACTTGAATTCTCGATTTTTGTCAAATATTGTCTATTGACAGTAATAGGAATTATTATTGACTGGAAAAATGATTTTTGGTACAATAAAACTTATAGTATAGGAGGTGTCGTTTTTATGAATCTTAATAAAGTTGTATGTTCATGTTATAAAGTAACAAAGGGAGATGTTCTTAAAGCGGTGGAAAACGGGGCATCTTCTTTTAAGGATGTAAAAAAGGAGACAAAACTTGGAAAAGCCTGTGGCAAGTGTAAAAAGAAAGGAAAAAAATTGACAAAAAAGCTGCTTTCTGAGCAAAAATAGTATATTTTAAAGCAGGTTGGTATAGAAAGATAAAAACCTCCGGACTAAAAGTGATTTGGTCACAATTGTCCGGAGGTTTTTTCATCCTATTTCAGGTGAATTCTATTAGTTCTTTTTACGAATAACAATTGCGCTGACTGCAATTGCCAGGCCGGAGATGATAAATAACAGCATCCATTTTCCAATCGGCTGATCTCCGGTTTTTGCTGAATTTGAGGAACTGGTTGAGCTTTTTTTAGTAGTTTCCTTCGTTTCCTTTGAGGTAGTTGTCTCTTTCGTTTCTTTTGTCTCTTTCGTTTCCTTGGATTCTTCTGTTTCTTTCGTTTCTTTTGTCTCTTTTGACTCTTTTGTCTCTTCAGACTCTTCCGGATCCTTCGGATCGTCCTTTAAGGCCACTGTCAATCCGTAGATTGTCTGATCCGTTTCATCGTAGGTATTATAAACATAGGCATATCGATCTCCGAGAGGAATTCCATGATTATTATTTCCTGTAAGGATCAATTCTGAGAACGGTTCCATTGAATCATCCAAAAACAGGCAGATACTATCTGAATTTGCCAGTGTTTTAAATAATGTATAGCCCCACTCAGCCTTTTGTAAAGTCCATGATGAATCGATATCCTGGTAGGATTCTGTGTAGAAGGAAGAAAATTCTGTATCATTTAAAAAAGTACCATTCATATCATAGACAGCGCACCGAATCTGAGCAAATGGACTTGAAGCATACTGATACGCATACCACATATAATAGTTATTTTCTGTTTTTCCTACAGAAATAATCGTAGCATAAGCATGATCTTCCGGCAGTCCTGCCAGACGATATACAAGCTGATCCTTCGAATCATAGATCAATGCGACATTTTCATAGGATACAGCTTCTAATCCGGTAAGTGCATAGAGATTTTCATCAATGGCAAAAATATTTTGGGCATAGATTGTATTCATCGTATTACATACAACGCCATTTTCAAAATCTATTGTATAAAGGGAAATACTTGGTCCTTCATCTGAAGCAGAGGATACAGGCGGTGTACCTGCAGGAGTGCTTGTATTGTCAATAAGGGCTTTGACACCCTTTGCGGATGGAATGAGGACAAGTTTTTCCGGAACTTCCAGAGGGCCTGCCAGATAATCCCCTTTTTCGTCAAGCTGATACAGCAGTGTGTGATTTCTATAAGTTGTAATGGATAAAATCATCTTACCGTCATAGCATGCCGTCATTTTAAAAATGTTCATCTCAGCGTCTTCCGGACATGGAACCGTGATCTGCTTGCTGCTTATCGTACCTTCAGATGAACAGGTTTCAATCTTTAAAGTAAGATGTGTGCTGTCATCCCTTGAAACAAAGGATGTTCGGAAGATATTCTTCTGATCCGGGGAGACAATATTACTTCTCGAAAAACCATCATTTTCTGTCTTGATCAGAATATCTGTGTTAGGGAAATTCGTCGTCGTTACCGTTGTTTGCCATTCCTTGTTATATGTATCCTGACCGGTAAGGAATGTTTTTTCCGGAATAACGAGAGAATACTGGGTATTCGGTTTTAATTCAGGTTCGTGACTGAGATAGGCGAGTGTCAGTTCCCGTTTGTTCTTCAAAGAGAGGATGGATAAAGGATAACGGGTACCGTCTGCTTCCATATAAATATAAGGCATATCGGATGTATTATCCGGCATGTAAAGATCAACATCACATGTGATCTTCATAAATGCGGTATTTTTGACCGGCAGGTATTCATCCGGAATAGTGAAATTGACGGTTCCGTCTCCCTTTTCCTGTTCTTCGAATTTTACATGGAAGGAAGAGGTTTCACCTGTCTGAAACTCCGACAGACTGATACCGGTATAGGAAGAAATACTTTCACCATAAAACCAGGTGGAATCATTGGTGTCAGAATTCAATACATCACCCGGAAGGTAAAAGTCTCTGTTTATATATTCCTTGTCTTTCTGTAAAAGGGCAGAGATCAGCATCGGCTCTGTACAATACAGGTTATCATACATAAAATCGGTGCCTTCATAATTTAACTGGGCATCCACATGAAATACCCGATAACCGGTCTCAGAGGCAGCATAGGTATTGTTTTGAATCGGTTCATCGTACTGAACAAGGAAATATTCGGAGTAAATGGATGTATCCTCCGGTGCGATGACTGCAATCAGTTTCTGATCAGTGAGCGATTCAGATGAAATCGGAGCAAGAGAAATGTCCTGTTCACCATCGGCTTTTGTCACTTTCTGAATGTTCTCATCCGGAATCCATCCGAGCAGCCATTTTGAAAATCCGTTATGATCACCGTTGTTGTTATTCATCATATCGGTTGTCTGCAGACCGTGTCCGCTTGAATAAGGGCTCGCATAATAATCCGGGAGACCGAGAATGTGACCGGATTCATGGATGATCGTCTGGCATCCATAGCCGTAGTCCGTATCGGTTTCCAGAAAAACATAGCCGCCGAATTTCTGACCATCCAGTTCAAATTCTGTATCCTGGAAATTATACTTGTGACTCCACCATGTGGAGGCCCATCCTGTGTTTTCGCCTGCAAAGTTAACATAGACAGCATCTACGCAGCCGTCGCCGTCACTGTCATAATCGTTGTAATCGATTTCTTCATCAAGCATTTCGAATACTTCTCGAAGAAGATCCTGTTCACCGGAGAAAGAACCGTCATAGTCTGCACGGTTTTTTGAAAGAGTGCAGCGGTATACGTCGCCGGATGAGAAGGACAGCTGTCCGTAGGAAGACCGCAAATAGTAGGCATGCAGACTTTCATAGGGATAAGGCAGGGTCTCGGAGCCTTCCGTATTGTTGAACATCTGATAGAAAATATCCTCCGGATAAATTTTGCTGTCTTCAAAGGTCATATCCTGGAATTCTACCTGAATGGCAAGAACCTTTACATCACCGGTCACGGGTGCGCCTTTCCAGGATTCGGGAATATTTTCTCCGGCCGAGAAAAGAAAATTCGGTTCTTCTCTCTGGAGAGCATTCTGCAGCAGTTCCGGTGATACGTTGTCGTATTCCAGAGCATCAAAATAGGCCTGTCGCTCTTCAAAGGATCCGTCTGCTTTATAAGCTTCAATCTCCTCCTCTGTAGGAAGGCATGATGCGTGAGCTTCAGCTGGTTTCAGGGATGACAGCCCAAGTGCAAGGCCGCCGGCCAGCAATGTCATCCATAAGTAGGTCGTTAGTTTTTTCATGTGATAGGTGTCTCCTTTCTGGAAGATTTTTCATCTGCTATAAATATAACATAAATATTTCTGTTTGTCATAACAAAGTGTAGGTATTCCGGAGCCATTTTGTTATAATAGAGTCAGTTTTAAAATAATGAGAAAGGGGGCCTTTATATGGCATTAAAACTGGATGATAAATTAGTGGTCGGAATCTCGTCAAGAGCTTTATTCGATCTGGAAGAAGAGGACAAAATATATAAGAGTAAAGGGTTAAAGGCCTTTATCGAATATGAGCGTTTACATGAGAATGATATTCTCAAACCGGGAACGGCCTTTCCGCTTATTAAAGCATTACATAAATTGAATTCATCGGGAAAATATCTTGTTGAGATTATTATTATGTCGAAGAACAGTGCGGATACAAGTCTGCGTATTTTTAATTCCATTAAACATTACGGGCTGGATATCAGCCGTGCGGCCCTGGTCAGTGGGGGACCGATTGCACCTTATCTCAATGCTTTTAAAACAGATCTGTTTTTATCGGCGGATGAGAAGGATGTACAGGAAGCTATTGATGCCAATATTGCTGCCGGAATTATTTGTTCACATTCGAATCTTCCGATTGATCCGGATCAGGATATTGAGCAGATCCGTATTGCCTTTGACGGAGATGCGGTCATTTTTTCAGATGAATCAGAGAAAATATTTCAATCTGAGGGACTGGATGCTTTTTCGGAGCATGAGTATATAAATGCGCAGAACCCTTTGTCCGAGGGACCTTTTGCAAAATTATTAAAGACGATATCACTTATTCAGCAGGAGTTTCCCGAAGATACAGTGCCCATTCGGACAGCCCTTGTGACTGCGAGAAATGCACCGGCTCATGAGAGGGTCATTCGAACTCTGCGTGCCTGGAATGTCCGGATCGATGAAGCCTTTTTCCTCGGCGGTATTGAAAAAAGTGAAATTTTAAAGGCCTTTGGGGCAAATATTTATTTCGATGACCAGACCGTACATACCGAGTCCGCCTCACGCCTTGTACCTGCAGCCCGGGTGCCTTATAGAAGCATTTGAAAGGCTGTTCGCATATGCTATTGACACCGAAACGAACGTTAGTTATAATAAAGAAAACGAACGTTAGCAAAAAACGGGGATAAAAACTATTTTTGGGAGGAATAGGATATGAAAAGAAAATTCTTTAGTGCGCTTGTTGTCGGAATGGCTGTTTTGGGTTTATGTGCCTGTGAGAGTACAAAGAAAGAGACCGTGAAAGAAACTGGGAAAGAAACACAAACCATTGTTGTGGAAACAGAAAATAAGGAGACAGAAACGCAAGAAACAGAGGCTGAAGAATCAAAAGCACAGGAGGGAGCAGCTATCGAATCTGAGATTCGACGTCTGGTCGATGAGAATTTATATTGTATGCGCGATGTGTTTGTTCTTAGCATGCTGCCAACGGAAGATACACCGATCGAGGGTGAGTGGATTTATCCGGTAAAAGAAGATGTTTTTAAAGATTATGCTGAGTTTGATGCCTATGTGCGTTCCGTTTATTGTAAAGAGACTGCAGATATGTATTTGTGCGGGGAGGATCCGAAATATGTGAATATTGATGGTAAATTGTGTG
>JAEDDO010000009.1 GCA_016298055.1 Frisingicoccus sp. | reverse complement strand
CAACAATAATAATGGCGGACAGAATCGCCAGGGAGGAAATGGAGAACGTCGTCCATTTAATAATAACAACGGCGGACAGAACCGCCAGGGCGGATATAATAACAATAATAATCGGGATAATCGCGGAGGAAATCGCGGATATAATAACCGTGGTGAAGGCAAATTCAATCTGGACAGTGCCATCAGCAAAGAGGTTGTTGTATCTAAGGATACAAGCCGTGAAAGCCGGAGAAATTATAAAGACAAAGAAAAGCCGGTTAAGAGTGTGACAGACGGAAGAACAAACAGCAAGAAAGGATTCGGAGGAAAACCGTTATCTAAAAAGACAGATCTTCAGAAACCTGTACAGAAGCCGAAGCCGGCAGCAGAAAAAGTGACAAATATTATTCTTCCGGAAGTTGTTACAATTAAGGAACTTGGTGATAAGATGAAGATTTCCGGTGCCGAGATTGTAAAAAAACTGTTCCTCAGCGGTAAGATGGTGACTCTGAATACAGAGATTACTTATGATGAAGCAGAAGAAATCGCATTAGAATATGATATTCTCTGTGAACATGAGGTTGTCATCGATCCTATCGAAGAAATTCTTAAAGAGGATGAAGAAAACGAAGACGATTTACAGCCAAGACCACCGGTTGTCTGTGTTATGGGTCATGTTGACCATGGTAAAACATCTATTCTGGACGCAATCCGTAATACACATGTAACAACAGGGGAAGCTGGCGGTATTACCCAGCATATCGGTGCTTATGTTGTCGATGTCAAAGGTGAGAAGATCACATTCCTTGATACTCCGGGACATGAGGCTTTCACAGCAATGCGTCTTCGCGGTGCCCAGTCCACAGATATCGCGATTCTCGTTGTTGCCGCAGATGACGGTGTTATGCCTCAGACTGTTGAAGCGATCAGCCATGCAAAGGCAGCAGGCATCGAAGTTATCGTTGCGATCAATAAAATTGATAAACCAAGTGCCAATGTTGAACGTGTAAAACAGGAATTGACAGAATATGAACTTGTTCCGGAAGACTGGGGCGGTACAACTTTATTTGTTCCGGTATCCGCACATACAGGTGAAGGTCTCGACGATCTTCTGGATTCTATTCTCCTTCAGGCAGAAATGTGCGAATTAAAGGCAAATCCAAACAGAAGAGCCCGTGGTCTTGTTATTGAAGCACAGCTCGATAAAGGTAAAGGTCCGGTTGCCACAGTACTGGTACAGAAGGGTACACTCCATGTGGGAGACTGCCTCGCAATCGGTTCTGCTTATGGTAAAGTTCGTGCCATGGTGGATGATAAAGGACGTCGTGTAAAAGAGGCAGGACCATCAATTCCGGTTGAGATCCTTGGTTTAAATGATGTTCCGGAAGCAGGAGAAGTCTTCCTTTCCACAAATACTGAAAAAGAAGCACGTACAATTTCTGAGACATTTATTGCTAAAAAGAAAGAAAAATTACTGGCAGATACAAAATCCAAACTTTCTCTGGACGGTCTTTTTGATCAGATCCAGGCCGGACAGATCAAAGAATTGAATCTGATCGTCAAAGCAGACGTTCAGGGTTCTGTGGAAGCGGTTAAACAGAGTCTTCTGAAACTGTCCAATGATGAAGTCGCAATCAAGATCATTCACGGCGGTGTCGGTGCCATCAACGAATCCGACGTTACTCTGGCTTCCACATCAAACGCAATTATTATCGGATTCAATGTGCGTCCGGATAATATGGCAAAGACTGTGGCTGAGACAGAAAAAGTAGATATGCGTCTGTATCGTGTTATTTATAATGCGATTGAAGATATTGAAGCAGCTATGAAAGGTATGCTTGATCCTGAATTCCGTGAAAAGATCATTGGTCATGCGGAAGTACGTCAGACATACAAAGTCTCCGGTGTGGGTACAATTATCGGCGGCTATGTTCTTGACGGTAAGATCGAGCGTCATTCCAAAGTTCGTCTTCTCCGTGATAATATTGTTATCCATGAAGGTGAACTTGCATCTCTGAAACGTTTTAAAGATGATGTGAAAGAGGTTGCAGCAGGTTATGAATGTGGTATGTCCCTTGAAAAATATAATGATATTAAAGAGGGAGACCAGTTAGAAGTCTTTGTTATGGAAGAAGTTCCAAGATAGAGAGGAATATATGAGAAAAAACAGCATTAAAAACACCCGTATTAACGGTGAAGTGCAGCGTGAGCTGGGACGGATCATTTCAAGAGAGATAAAAGATCCGAGAATCTCATCGCTGACCTCTGTCGTAGCGGTAGAGGTGGCTCCGGATCTTAAGAGCTGTAAAGCCTATATTAGTGTTCTCGGTGACGAACAGGTACAGAAGTCAACGATGGAAGGATTAAACAGTGCCATGGGCTTTATCCGAAAGGAACTTGCTCATTCTGTAAATTTACGAAATACACCGGCCATCACCTTTATTATGGATCAGTCGATCGAGTACGGTGTGCATATGTCAAAAATGATTTCAGAGGTAAATAAAGATCTGAAAGAGGACGAATAATTATGAAAAATTTTCTTGATGAGCAGCTCATGAAGAGCCGCACAGTTGCCATTACCGGTCATACACGGCCGGATGGCGATTGCGTGGGTTCCTGTATGGGTCTTTATAATTATATTGTTGAAAATTACCCGGAGATTGAGACGGATGTTTATCTTGAATCTTTTGCTGAGTGCTATAAAGTAATCAGCCGAACAGATGAAATTAAAAAGCCGGGCGATGCGGATAAAGTATATGATTTATTTATTTGTCTGGATACGAGCCAGAAAGAGCGCATGACTGAAAATGCAGAAAAGTACTTTGATCAGGCAAAAATGAGGATCAATATCGATCATCATGTGAGCAATACGGGTTTTGCGGATATTGATCATGTTGTGCCGGATGCAAGTTCTTCATGTGAGGTTTTATATGACCTGCTTGATGATGAAAAGATCAGTCTTGCTGCTGCTGAGGCATTGTATATTGGAATTATCTGTGATTCGGGTGTATTTAAGTACAGCAGTACAGGTGAACACACGATGCAGGTGTCCGGAAAGCTGATGAGCAAAGGTATCAATACAGCCCGATTAATTGACGGCGTATTTTATGAACATACGTATGTGCAGGCAAGGCTTCTCGGACAGGCGCTTTTAAACAGTCAGCTTGTTCTCGGCGGACGCTGCATTTATACGGTAGTAGACAGAGAGATGTTTGCACGTTTTGGTGCCGGACGAGATGATCTTGAGGGAATCGTAGAGCAGCTTCGACTGACAAAAGGTGTGGAGGTCGCCATTCTTATTTCGGAAAATGAAAATGGAGCTGTAAAATTCAGTTTTCGTTCCAAGGATATTGTCGATGTAAATAAGGTCGCATCCATTTATAATGGCGGCGGTCATATAAGAGCTGCCGGATGTACGGTTTACGACAAATATGAAGAACCTTTAAAGAAGTTTTTAGAGAACATAGAAGGGCAGTTGGCAGCGAATGTATAACGGAATCATTAATATATACAAAGAAGCAGGATATACGTCTCATGATGTGGTTGCAAAACTTCGCGGGATATTAGGACAAAAGAAAATCGGCCATACGGGTACACTGGATCCGGAGGCTGTCGGAGTACTTCCGGTGTGTCTTGGAAAAGGAACAAAAGTCTGTGAGCTTTTGACGGATAAGGATAAGGTGTATGAGACGGTCATGCGTCTGGGTGTTGTGACAGATACACAGGATATGACCGGGAACATTCTAAGGGAATCACCTGTATGTGTGAATCGGAATGAAATTGAAGAAGTCATACAAAGCTTTAAAGGAGAATACGCTCAGATTCCACCCATGTATTCTGCTCTGAAAATTAATGGAAAGAAGCTCTATGAACTGGCTCGCGAGGGGAAAACAGTTGAACGTCAGCCGAGAATCGTCCATATTTTTGAGCTGGACATACTGGATATAGATCCGGAGGGTGCTCATGTACATATGCGTGTTCACTGCTCGAAGGGAACCTATATTCGTACTTTATGCCATGATATCGGTGAGAAGCTGGGATGCGGAGCGGCAATGGAAACATTGATGCGTGTGCGTGTGGCCGGCTTTGAAATAAATCAGGCTCTGACTTTGGCACAGGTTGAGAAGCTGGTGGGAGAGGGAAATGTTGAGCAGGCCATTTGGCCGATTGACAGCATTTTTCCTATGTGGCCTATGGGAAGGACGGATGCACAGGCCGATCGGCTTTTGTATAACGGAAATATGCTCTTAAGAGAAAATGTCCGTTTTGAAGATGGGCTTGAACCGAAGAAGGGCGGAAAGTACCGGATTTATGACAGTCATGGTAAGTTTTGTGCGATTTATGTGTACAATGATCGCAGCAAAACTTTTAAAAACGAAAAGATGTTTGTGTAACCAGGAGAATTTGACATGGAATATATTACAGGAACCAGAGATATTCATCTGGAAAATACAGCGGTGGCCCTGGGGAAGTTTGACGGACTTCATCGGGGACACCAGATTTTAATTGAAAAAATAAAGCACTATAAAGCTCAGGGATTGAAAGCCGTCATGTTTACTTTTGACTTTCACCCTGCAGCATTTTTACAGAATACACCGCAGGAGCTTATTTTTACGCGTGAAGAACGTATTGAATGGGCTGAAAAGATGGGGATTGATACACTTATTGAGTTTCCTTTCACAAAAGAAACATCCGGAATAGAGGCTGAAGATTTTGTGAAAAAAGTTCTTGTTGACGGAATGGGAGCCAAAGTTATTGTATGCGGAGATGATTTCCATTTTGGATATAAACGCCGGGGAAATGTGGAAATCCTCTATAAACTGGGTGAAAAATATGGATTTAAGACAGATGTGTGTTCAAAACTTCAGATTGAAGCACCTGTTTTCGAGGAAGGTGTATTTACGGGCAGGATGGAGATGCGGGATGTGAGCAGTACACTTGTTCGCGAGGCGATACGTCGCGGTGATATGGAATTTGCTGCGAAGATGCTGGGAACACCTTTTTCCGTGAGCGGAGAAGTTGTCCATGGAAGACAGCTTGGACGTACATTGGGAATGCCGACGGCCAATGTCATTCCTCCGATGAATAAGATCATGCCTCCAAACGGGGTTTATTCTTCAAGGACAATTGTTGGAGATTATGTTTATCATTCCGTTACAAATATCGGATTTAATCCGACAGTCGCAGAAAACAACAGTAAACGGGTGGAAACATATGTTTACGATTTTTCCGGCAGTCTGTATGGAAAGAAAATTGAAGTCCAGTTTTTCCGCTTTGAACGGCCGGAGATGAAGTTTGAAAGTATTGAGGCCTTAAAGAATCAGATTCATCATGATAAAGCATCCACTATGGAGTTTTTCAGAACAAATTAGAAATAGGGACAGGTTCCGTGACTCGCTGCTTTCGCAGTAAGTCACGGAACCTGTCCCTTTAGTTACGGAATTTGTCTCTATAGGCATCCTGCAGTATTTTTAATGTTTTAGGGTCTTTTCCGCCGATGGGTTTTCCGTCCAGTTCATCAGCGCGGATGCAGAAAGCACCTGAATTACTTATGATGACCTCGTCCGCGTTCTTCAATTCGTCCATTGAAAATGGGGCCTCTATGACCGGAATATTATTTTCTTTTGCCAGAATGATCAAATGTTTTAGTGTGATTCCGGGAAGAATCAGATTGTCTCTCGGAGGTGTATGTAAAGTGCCGTCTTTTAATATCAGAACATTGCTGTGGGCACATTCGGTTACCCGGCCCTGACGGTGAAAGAGGGTCTCCTGACATCCGGCTTCAATACATCGCTGATAGGCAATGACACTTGGAATCAGGTTGAGCGTTTTAATATTGCAGTGGAGAAAACGGGTGTCTTCCATGGAGATCAGTTTATATGTTGTATCCATAGGAACGATCTCATCCGGAACGGTAAAAATCATCAGATTCGGTTTGACCGTTTCCGGAGGAAAGTTGTGGGAACGATAGTAAGTTCCCCGGGAACACTGCCAGTAAATCATTCCTTCGGACAATTCGTTGGCATCAATACATTTTTGCAGTTCTTTTGTCAGAGCTTCCCGTTCCATGTCAAAAGGAATCTCTAAAAGCCGACAGCTGTTGTAGAAACGGTCCAGATGATCTTCAAGAGCAAAAATACGGTTATTGCTAAACATAGCCGCATCATAACAGCCGTCTCCGAAATATACGGCACGATCCAGCATCGGTATTTTCATTTCTTCTAATGGACCGATTTCTCCATTATAGTATCCAACATGTTTCATATCAGACCTCCATAAGCAGTTTTATATTTTTCGTTAAGTATAGCACAAATAAGAGTGAAAATAAAACAGAATATGTGTTTGAAAAACAGAACATATGTGCTATAATATAAAAAAAGGAGGATGCCCGATGGAATATGTAATATCAGATGAACCTTTACAGAGAAAGTTGATGATACTGGCAGATGCAGCCAAGTACGATGTGGCATGTACATCTTCCGGTGTGAGCAGAAGCAGCGGTGGAACCGGTCTTGGAAATTCGAGAGCCTGCGGTATATGTCATAGTTTTGCTTCGGATGGGCGATGTATTTCCCTGCTGAAGATTCTTTTGACGAACGACTGCATTTATGACTGTAAATACTGTAAGAATCGGGTCAGCAATGATGTTCCGAGGGCAACCTTTACCCCTGAAGAGATCTGTCGCCTGACGATTGGATTTTACAGAAGAAATTATATCGAGGGCCTGTTTTTAAGTTCCGGCGTGATAAAGAATCCTCATTATACGATGGAACTGATATTGGAAACCGTGCGCCTTTTAAGAGAAAAGTATGATTTTAAAGGATATATTCACGTTAAGTCGATTCCCGGAGCGGATGAGGATCTGATTTTAAGAACCGGATACTATGCAGACCGTATGAGTTGCAATCTGGAATTGCCCACGGCAGAAGGTCTTAAGAAACTGGCTCCGAATAAGACGCGCCAGTTGATTCTTCAGCCGCTGCGTCAGGTCCAGAAGGGAATATTGCAGAATAAGGAAGAATTGACGATTTACCGTCATACACCAAAGTTTGTGCCGGCGGGGCAGAGTACACAGGTCATTGTAGGAGCGACACCGGAGAGTGATTATGAGATTATTTCGGTGGCAGAGGCCATGTATAAGAAATTTTCCCTTAGAAGGGTTTTTTATTCGGCTTATATTGCGGTCAACAAGGATGAATTGCTGCCGGCAGTGGATACAAAGCCGCCCCTGCTTCGGGAACACCGTTTATATCAGGCGGACTGGCTTATGCGGTTTTACGGTTTCAGAGCGGATGAACTCTTGAGTGAGCAGCATGCATCTTTTAATATAGCACTTGATCCGAAGTGTGATTGGGCATTGCGTCATCTCGATCAGTTTCCTGTTGAGATTAATAAGGCATCCTATGAGATGATTCTTCGGGTGCCCGGCATTGGTGTGACGGGAGCAAGGCGTATATGTCGGGCCAGACGGTATGCGATTTTGGATTTTAATGATCTGAAACGTATGGGGATCGTGTTAAAACGTGCCATGTATTTTATTACCTGTTCTGGGCGCATGATGTATCGAATAAAGTTTAATGAGGATGCCATTACAAAGAATCTTCTGGCGGTCGATGAAAAACTTCCTGTGGAAGTAAGAGAATCTATTTCCGGATATCATCAATTATCCATGTTTGATGATAACCAGGAAAGCAGGTGGCAGATTCCTCTGGATCCGATACGGGAGGTGATTGTGTGAAGACACATAGAATTTATGTATGTGAAGATTCTTTGGAAGGTATTTTGACGGCTGTGCATTTTGCTTATATGAGTCGATACGGTCATGAATATCAGTCGATTCAGGCCGGAGATTATGCGGAACCTTTCCTGTTTTCAGAGATGATCTATGTGGATACAGACATGGAGAAGGCTTCCCGGGTGGCGGATGCAATTATAAAAAAGATATCCTGGTATGCATGGCATATGGTCATGCACGGAGCGATGGCCTGTGATGAAGATAAGGCAGATGTAGTATATCGTTTTCTTATTCGCGGGTTCAGAGAGGGAGGTTGTGTCACTGAACAGTTTGCAGATCCGGCTGTTATGCGTCTGGTGAAATTGTTTCGGGCGGTTCAGAGAGAAGAACTTCATGTCTGCGGATTTATAAGATTTAAAGAACTGGCAGATGGTGTCCTGTTTGCAAATTTTGCACCCAAACATCATCAGCTTCCCCTTATTGCTGAGCATTTTTCAGACAGATATCCGATGGAAAACTGGATTATTTACGATGAGCGCAGACATGAGGCCTGTGTGCATCAGGCTTCAAGCGATTGGTGGATCACGAGAGATGCCATACCTGATCAGAGAAAGATTATGGAAGTTTCAGATGACCAGCGGGCATTTGAGATGTGGTGGAAGGGCTTTTATGATGCGATCGGCATAACAGAAAGAGAGAATCCATCCTGCCGTATGCGCATGATGCCGAAAATGTATTGGAGAAATATGCCGGAGATGATGGGAAAATAATCGGGTCTATGGTATACTTCTATTCAGGAGGAATGACAGATAATGAGCAGAATAATATTAGCTTCCGCATCTCCGAGACGGCGGGAATTATTGCAGCAGATAGGATTAAGGTTTGAAATTATGCCGAGCCATAAAGAAGAGGTGATGCGGGGACAGACACCTTCAGAGAATGTTATGGGACTGGCAGAAGATAAGGCCAGAGATATTTTTGAGAAACTTCCGGAAGAGATGAGAAAAGATGTGCTTGTCATCGGCGCAGACACAGTGGTATCCTTGGACGGAAAGATACTTGGAAAACCGAAGGATGCAACCGATGCACTTTCCATGCTTCGTTTTCTTCAGGGGAATACGCATCAGGTTTATACAGGTGTGTGTCTGGTGACAGCAGAAAGCACACAGGTTTTTTATGAAAAGACGGATGTGACGATGTATGAAGCTTCCGATGAAGAGTTAGAAGCTTACATCCGTTCCGGGGAGCCGATGGATAAAGCGGGAAGTTATGGGATCCAGGGATTGGGAACCATTCTTGTTCGAGAGATTCATGGCGACTATAATAATGTGGTCGGACTACCGGTTTCGGCCATATGGCAGAGACTGACAAAAAACGAAATAACACGAAAGTTTGTAATTGACAACAAAGAATGATTGCATCCATCCCGCAGTCATGATAAAATAGTAAAGGTTAGCTAAAATAGAGATAAGGGGCTTTTTATGTCGAATAATGACTTCGTGGATGCAAAATTCCAACAGTTCGTTCAACAATTTCATACAGAGGAACAGAAAGTATTGCTGGCTTTCTACCGGGAACTTGTCGGGAAACGCAGCATACCGTATAAGATTAAAGATCGTAATTTTACAGTAACTGTTCAGAAAAGTCAGGGATTTTCCATTGATATAGAATTTCAGGATGTTCTTATTGAAGACGGACGTCATCCGAAAGAGATATTTATGGAAAGTCTTAGGGGTGAACGGCTGAGTGACGGTCGCTATCGATTAAGCTTTATTAATGGTCTTGCGGCTCAGACAGAGGGGCAGGTTTCTAAGGAAAGTTCATTTTCTTTTTCTGCTCTTAAGGGAGGCGTTCGTCTGTGGAATTATCATGTCCATATGTTTGATATTTCAGAGACATCTGTAAATCTCCCATGGAAACTTCTCTATGAAACACTGGAAGCGATTCGGGAGAAGCATGCCGTACTCGGCTCGGGTTATCTTAATACACATGAACAAAAGGCCTTGTGGATTTTTAAGTTTATGCGTCCGTATATGCAGCTGTATTTGGATCCGACGACCCAGATCGGTTTTGGAAAATCAACCGTACTTTTTGATGCAGAGCATGTAGAATGGCAGCTGAATCATGAGCGAATGACACAGGCAGCAGAATTTTTTGCCGGTCTTGGGCTTCGAAAACTTTCCTTTTCATTTTCAAAACTTCGTTGGGATGACAGGGAGCTTATACAGGAACTGTTATACACAATGCGCGCATTAAAGGGGAATATTCTTTTTAAGACACTTAAACAGCTGGTAGATGAGTGCGGAAGAAAGTATGATGGTCTTTATGAGTATGATGCGGAAAAGAATAATTTCAGATCCCATGTGCGTGAAAAGATTCAGAGAGTTTTTGAAAGACATGGATGGAAAGGATTATATCCGTCCTTTATGAATGTGACATCTCCTGAATTTATTGAGGTTTCCAGTATCTATAAAAGACGATATACCTATCTGAACGAAAAGTTGAAATTTATTTATTTTGATTTTCTTGAGAGTGTCGTTGATGGAAAATATTATATTACACCGATCACAGGTATGATTCTTCCAAAGAATCGGAATATTGATTATCGGAAATGTACAAGTCTGGACTGTTTCTTTTTGGACGGCGGCCGAAGAAACGGTGCAGTGTTTAATGATCTGACAATTTCTGAAGATATGACACGTAAAGAAATTGGCAGAAAATTAGAGCAATTATCCCTTGTTCTTGACTATCAGACCGGGAATTGATCGGTTGAAGGAATATTGTACTTGACATTGTATAGAAAAAAGGTTATATTATTAACGTATTAATTGAATAAAACTTCAGGGCAGGGTGCAAGTCCCTACCGGTGGTATAGCCCACGAACCGCGAGGCCGATTCGGTGAGATTCCGAAGCCGACAGTATAGTCTGGATGAAAGAAGTATATTAACATGTAATAATACGGGTTTTGTTTGCTTTGCTCTGGAATGATATGTTCCAGAGCTTTTTTGTAAACAGGATTGTTTATTGTGATGTATGGACCATAGCCCTGATATTTGGACTATGGTTTTTTTATTATACCGGAGAAAGAAGGCGCAAAGAAGATGACGGACAATTATCCGGAAGAGCAGAGAAAGATTGATGAGATGTATATGAGACGTGCATTGGAACTGGCAGCGAAGGGCCGCGGCACAACAACACCGAATCCTATGGTGGGTGCAGTTATCGTAAAAGATGGTCAGATTCTTGGTGAAGGTTATCATATACGTGCCGGTGAAGGTCATGCAGAAGTCAATGCATTTCGTGATGCGGAAGGTAAGGACGTTACCGGAGCAACCATATATGTGACACTTGAGCCTTGCTCACATTATGGAAAGACACCGCCTTGTGCGGATAAGATCGTAGAGAAGAAGATTGGCCGTGTGGTTGTAGCAGCACTTGACCCGAATCCTTTGGTAGCCGGAAGAGGTATTGAAAAGATTCGGAAAGCTGGAATCGAAGTGGTTACAGGAGTGCTGGCAGAAGAGTCCATACAGCTTAATGAAGTTTTTATGAAATATATTGTAACAAAGAGGCCGTTTGTTCTGTTGAAAGCAGCGATGTCTCTGGATGGGAAGATTGCGACCGCCGGGGGTGAATCTCAGTGGATTTCCTGTGAAACTTCAAGAGAAGAGGTTCATCATTTAAGACATGAGCTGACAGGAATTATGGCTGGTATCGGAACAGTGCTTGCGGATGATCCGATGTTAAATTGCCGCATACCGGGAGGAAAACAGCCGGTACGTATTATTGTGGACAGTCATTTAAGAATTCCGGAAGATTCACGGCTTGTAACATCAGCAAAGGAATATCCATTGGTTGTAGCATCGACAGAGGCGTGTGATATCGAAAAGAAATCCCGACTGGAAGCAGCCGGTGTGAATGTTCTTCTGGTTCAGGCGGATCAAAATGGCCATGTAGATCTGAACGCGTTAATGGATGTGCTTGGAGAGATGAAAGTGGACAGTATCCTCCTTGAAGGCGGCGGGCGTCTTGCGGAAAGTGCACTTCAGGCAGGCATTGTAGACAAAGTTCAGTTTTATATTGCGCCGATGCTGATCGGCGGTGCACAGGCCAAAACGCCGGTGGAAGGCGAGGGTATCGAGCTTTTAAGCCATGCATGGAAAGTTTCCGATTGGAAAGCAGAAAGAATCGGTGATGATATAAAGATTACAGGTTACATACAGGAAAGAAGGTGAGTGAATGTTTACAGGGATCATTGAAGAGATGGGCGTTTTAAAGGGCGTAAAGCATGGAGCAAAATCTTCCGTTCTGACGATCAGTGCGAATAAAGTGCTGGAAGGCACAAAGCTTGGCGACAGTATTTGTACGAATGGTGTTTGTCTGACAGTGACGAAACTTGGGACAGGTACCTTTGATGCAGATGTTATGGCAGAGTCCATACGAAGAACGAATCTGGGAGATCTTCGACCGGGAGATAAGGTGAACCTGGAACGGGCACTCCGATTGTGTGACCGCCTTGGCGGACATATTGTCAGCGGGCATGTGGATGGCACCGGTAAGGTTTTATCTTTGGAGAGAGAAGACAATGCAGTGTGGGTAACCATTGAAGCTTCACCTGCAATATTAAAATATATTATTGAAAAAGGATCAATTACGATCGATGGAATCAGCTTGACGGTGGCCTATGTGGATTCAAAAGTTTTTAAAGTGTCTATTATTCCTCATACAGGCGAAGAGACAACACTTTTAAAGAAAAAACCGGGCGATAAAGTCAATCTGGAGAATGATCTGATTGGAAAATATGTGGAAAAACTTTTAGCTTACCGTGAAGAAGAATCGGAGCCGGTCAAAGAAACGCTGACAGAAGATTATCTCAGAAAGTACGGTTTCATTTAAATGGGGCTGAAGAAAAAGCGGGCAGAAGTATTTTGCTTTTGACATCAATATATACTCAAAAGAAAGAAGGACGAAAAAGATGAGCGAAACATTTAAATTCAACACAATTGAAGAAATTCTGGATGATTTAAGAGCAGGAAAGAATATCATCCTGATAGATGATGAAGACAGAGAAAATGAAGGCGATGTTATCTGTGCGGGAGAATTCGCCACACTGGAAAACATTAACTTTATGGCAGCTCAGGCAAGAGGACTGATCTGTATGCCGATGTCCAGAGAATATGTGGATAAACTGGGACTTCATCAGATGTGCGTTCATAATACAGACAATCATGAGACAGCTTTTACGGTTTCAATTGACCATGTAAGCACAACGACAGGTATTTCCGCTTATGAGCGTTCAATCACAGCAATGAAAACTGTCGAAGAAGATGCAAAACCGGAAGATTTCAGAAGACCGGGTCATATGTTCCCTCTTCTTGCAAGAGACGGCGGTGTTATCGAACGTCACGGACATACCGAGGCAACTGTCGATTTGATGAAAGCGGCAGGATTAAAACCGGTAGGTCTTTGCTGTGAAATTATGAAAGATGACGGAATGATGGCAAGAACACCGGATCTTATTGAATTTGCAGAAAAACACGGATTAAAGATCGGTACAGTAAAGGATCTTGTACATTACCGCAAAACGCATGAAAAATTTGTCGAGTGTGTGGCAAAAGCCAAAATGCCGACACGTTACGGTTATTTTGAAATTTATGGATATATCAATAAATTAAACGGTGAACATCATGTTGCCCTTGTTAAAGGTGATATCACAGACGGAAAACCGGTACTGTGCCGTGTACATTCCGAGTGTCTTACAGGCGATGCTCTCGGATCTGCCCGCTGTGACTGCGGTCAGCAGTATGATGCGGCTATGAAGCGTATTGCTGCCGAAGGACGCGGTGTTCTGCTTTACATGCGTCAGGAAGGACGCGGTATCGGTCTGATCAATAAGATCCGTGCATATGAACTTCAGGATCAGGGCTATGATACAATTGAAGCCAATATTAAACTTGGATTCCCGGCAGATGCCAGAGATTATACAATTGGTACACAGATTCTTGTCGATCTCGGTATTAAAGAGATGCGTCTTATGACAAATAATCCGGAAAAAGTTTACGGTCTTGAAGGTTACGGCCTGTCCATCGTTGAACGTGTTCCGATTCAGATGGAGCTTGGAGAAGATGATGCCTTCTATCTGAAGACAAAACAGGAAAAGATGGGTCACTGGTTAACATATAAGTAAAATGGATTAACAATTTAAATAAACTATGTTAAAATGGAGGATATAATAATGAAAACAATTGAAGGAAAACTGATTGCAGAGGGATTAAAAGTAGGTATTGTTGTTGCACGTTTTAATGAATTTATCGGTTCCAAATTATTAGGCGGTGCAATTGACGGACTCGTTCGTCATGGAATGAATGAAGATGACATTGAAGTTATTTGGGTTCCTGGAGCATTTGAAATTCCTGTTATGGCACAGAAGATGGCTCAGAGCAAAAAATATGATGCAATTATCTGTCTCGGTGCAGTAATTAAAGGTTCCACATCTCATTATGACTATGTTTGTGCAGAAGTATCCAAGGGCATCGCTTCCGTATCACTCCAGTTCGGACTTCCGGTTATGTTCGGCGTTCTGACAACAGACAATATTGAACAGGCTATTGAACGTGCCGGTACAAAAGCAGGAAATAAAGGATATGACTGTGCACTCAGCGCAATTGAAATGGCAAATCTGTTCCGTCAGATGTAATTTTTCTGAAATCAATCTTCCTGGAAGGAAACAGAATGGAAAATATTAAAACAATTATTTTTGACTATGACGGTACGATTCATGACAGTACAAAAATCTATTCGGATGCTTTTCGTATCGTATACCAGCAGATGGTTAAGGAAGGGGAAGCACCATGGCGTGAGTTTTCTGATGAAGAAATCACAAAATGGCTCGGCTACAGCGCACAGGATATGTGGGATGCTTTTATGCCTCATCTTTCCCAGGCAAAGAAGATGCGGTATTCGTCAGAGATTGGACGGATCATGACCGAACGTATAAAAAATAAGCAGGCAGTTTTATATGATGGTGCGTTGGATACGCTGGCTTATCTGAAAGGTAAAGGATATCATCTTTTATATTTAAGCAACTGTGGACCGGATTATATGAATATGCATGCGGAATGTTTTAATCTTAGAGATTATTTTGAGCATATGTATTGTACCGGAGATTACGGCTTTAAGCCGAAGCACGAAATTTTTAATGTGATCAAAGAAGAATTTCCGGGAGAATATCTGATGGTCGGAGATCGTTTCCACGACATGGAGGTTGCAAAATATCATAAGGTATTTACAGCAGGCTGTGCGTATGGATTTGGCACCATGAAGGAGATTGAGGATGCGGACATCATCCTGAATGATATCCGTGATTTGAAAAAAATTTTGGTTTAAATGAATATTTAATAAAAAGGCATTGCAAATAGAGATAATTTGTGGTGCCTTTTTGGTATTGGGATGAAGGGTGATGTAAGTATGAATATGTGGATGGCAAAAAAGTGGATAAATTATATGAATCGCATGACTGAGATGGCCTTTAAATGGGAAAAGCCGCCAAAAAATATACATATTCTGGAAAATATTTCTTATATAGAAGATGGAACAGAACAGCATAAGCTGGATATTTTATATCCGGATATTAAACAGGAGCTTTATCCGGTCATTGTCAATATTCATGGCGGGGCTTTCTGTATGAATTCTAAAGATAATATTTACAGAAATTACGGAATACGGTTGGCCGGTAATAAGTATGCTGTGGTAAATATAAATTACCGTTTATCGCTGGATGCTGTTTTTCCTGCCCAGGTAGAAGATGTCATATCTGCCATTCATTTTATATGGAAAAATGCGGATATGTATCATCTGGACAGGGAAAGGCTCTTTGTATCAGGTGATTCGGCGGGCGCCTATCTGGCTGCGATGGCAGGTTGTGTTTCATCACATAAGAGACTTCAAAAATATTACGGATGGAATACAGACATCCACATTCGCGGACTTGGACTGTGCTGCGGTATGTATGATTTTGAATCTTACCTGAAAACAAAAGTTATATTTCCATTAAAACGAACATCCACATGGCTGCTTTTTGGCACGAAAGATATAACAAAAGCAGATGCATTTACCTATTCATCTGTATTAAAACATATCAATGAAAATTTTCCTCCGACCTATATCATGGAAACCGAGATGAATTCTTTTGTGGAAGAAGCTTTAAGAATGGAAAAAATTCTGAAGAAAAAGAATGTGGCATACAAAATACATATCTACCCGAAAAAGGATAAACTCATGCATGCCTTTCATGTGATGGATCATTACAAAGAAGGTGATGAGGTTTTGAAAGAAATGTGGGATTTTTTGGCGACAGGTTCCTCGACTTACTGATTTATCAGCGAGTCGAGGAACCTGTCCCTAATGTTTAAAATTTTTCTTTCAGATAGTCGATGTAGTACTGAGGGTTAAAGGCTTCCCCCATCATATCTGTGAGAATTTCATTTGTTGTTTTTGTTTTCCCAAAACGGTGGACATGATCTTTAAGATATTCATTGATCGGTTGGAAGTTTCCCTGTTCCAGATAGGTCTCGAGAGGCATAACTTTTTTTAAGTGGGCATGTATCTGGGCGGCAATGGCATTGCCTAAAGCGTAGGAAGGGAAGTAACCGAAGCTTCCTCCGGCCCAGTGGATATCCTGTAAAATGCCTTCGGAATCTTTTTCCGGTGTAACACCGAGATATTCTTCGTATTTTTTGTTCCAGATTTCCGGCAGACGATCAATGTCTATATTTTCTTCGAAGATCATTTTTTCAATTTCATAACGTATTAAAATATGGAGAGAATAGGTGAGCTCGTCCGATTCTGTGCGGATCAGGCTTGGTGCGGACTTGTTAATGCCGAGAATAAACTGATCCAGATCCACATCCTTAAGGGAATCCGGGTAGAGTTCCTTTAATTCCTTGAAGAGTGGTACCCAAAAGGCCCGGCTTCGACCAAGGTTGTTTTCAAAAAGACGAGACTGACTTTCGTGCATACCCATGGATGTACCTTCTCCTACAGGTGTCATTGTAAGATCATCATCTATATGCATCTCATAGAGTGCATGTCCGCTTTCATGAATCGTGGAGAAAATGGCACTTTCCAGATTGTGTTCATCATAATTTGTTGTGATACGGACATCTTTATTGTGGAGATTTGTTGTAAATGGGTGTGCACTTTCTTTCATGACACCCTTTTTGAAATTAAAACCGACATGTTCTGCCAGACGATGATTGAATTGTTTCTGGAGTTCGACAGGGTAGGTCCGATAGTTGTAATCTTTATTGATTTTATCTTTATTCTCTGTAGCTTTTTGAACTAAAGGAAGTATATTTTCTTTTAATGTTTCAAAGAAATGATCAAGTTCTTTCATTGTAAAGCCTTCTTCGAAATCATTCAGGAGAAGGTCATAGGATTTCATCTTTTTCTTTCCCGCTTTGAGTCGATAGTGGATAAATTTTTTCTGATATTCAATAATCTCTTTTAAAGTCGGTGCAAAAAGGCTGTAATCGTCTGCTTTTTTTGCCCGGGCCCAAATGGAAGAGGCTCTGGCAGTGAGACCCTGATAGGCTTCATATTCTTTCGGTGGGATCGGTTCCATGCTGTCATATTGTTTCTGGATATCTTTGACAATAGCTGCTTCTTTCACACTGAGATCCTTTTCTTTTGCGAGCTGTTTTAAAAGCTTTTTAACATCCGGATTAATGATAGCTTCATAATAAGCGGTAGAGAGGAGCTCTATTGCTTTGGCAGTTTGTTCCGATGCTTCCTGGGGAGCTTCTGTTTCATTATCCCATTCAAACAGGATGAGTGCACTTTTTAAAGCATAGGCTTTCTCAAGCCATGGAATCAGTTGTTCAAAAGTTGTATTCATAGGGTTTGACAATCCTTTCTTTTTCTATTCTTATGTTAGATTATACACTTTTCGGGGAAATATGTGTAGACGCTTTATCGAACTGGATTTATTTATTTTGTACAAATACGAAAGGTGTGAGATTTGTTTAAAATACACATGACATTTTTTGTAAAAATAGGGTATACTAAAAATACAGTATGTTGTTAAGAAAAGGGGTGAATCCAAAATGTTTCAGGTAGATGAGATGGTTCTTTACGGAACAAATGGTGTTTGCAGAGTGGCAGCGATCGAGGACCGGGATTGTGGCGGCAAAATGGTTACTTATTATATACTCAAGCCCTTTTATCGTGCAGGTTCAACGGTGTTTGTGCCTGTGAAAAATGAAAAACTGACTTCCAGAATGCGGCCGGTACTTACAAAAGATGAGATTGACAGTATGATCCGCACCATTCCAAAAGAGTACAGTGGATGGGTCGAGGATGAAAAAATGCGGAAAGAGAAATTTAAAGACATTGTAGGAAGGGCGGATACATTCGAATTGATTCAGCTCATAAAGAGACTGATTGAACAAAAACGCTCTGTCATAGCCAGAGGAAAAAAACTTCATATCGGAGATGAACGTATACTGCAGGAGGCAGAAAAGATGATCTGTGATGAATTTTCGTATGTACTTGGCATTTCAAAGGAGGAAGTACCGGATTATATAAAGAAAGTCATGAGAGAAAAAGCAGAGGTATAAAAAGAAGGAGAAAGCTTATTTTAAGCTTTCTCCTTCTTTTTAAAGTGAATTGCCGTATTCCAGACTGATTTCATTAAATTTGTCAAGAATGTCAGACAATGGAAGATTTTTCTTTTCTTCACCGGAAACATCCATGATCGCATGGCCCTGATGCATCATGATCAGACGATTACCGTACTGGAGAGCAAATTTCAGGTTGTGTGTGACCATTAACGTTGTCAGTTTCTTTTCATGAACAAGACGATTGGTCAGTTCCATAATATTATCTGCCGTTTTTGGATCAAGGGCAGCTGTATGTTCATCCAGAATCATGAGGGATGTAGGGGTCATCGTTGAAGTCAGCATGGCTAAAGCCTGGCGCTGACCGCCTGAGAGAGAGCCGACTTTATCGTGAAGACGATTCTCAAGACCAAGTTTTAATGTCTCAAGCATGGTGCGATAATAATCCAGACGATCTCTTTTTATTCCGAATCCAAGATTAAAAGGTTTGCCTTTGTTGTCCGCAAGTGCAATATTTTCAAGAATACTGAAGGAAGGACAGGAACCCTTCGACGGGTCCTGATAGACCCGGGATATAAACTGAGAACGTTTATATTCTTTCATCTTTGTAATATCTTTTCCATCGCGTATGATCTGACCCTGATCCGGAGAGAGACTGCCGCATAAGAGATTTAACATGGTTGTCTTTCCGGAACCGTTGCTTCCGATGACAGCTATAAAATCATCGTCATGGATCGAAAGGTTAAAATCTGAGAAAAGAACAGATTCATTGACTGTACCGGCCTGAAAGGTTTTATAAATATGACTTAATTCGATCATTTTACGGAACCTCCTTTTCCATCCATAGCACGTCTGGAAATCAGTGCGATAAGGAAGATAATCGTCATTAATAATTTCAGATTATTCGGATTGATTCCCATATTGATTGCAAGAGACAGGCAGGCTTTGTAAACGATCGCACCGAAAATAACAACAAGCGTCGGTTTGATCACAGGGATTTTTCCAAATAAAGCCATACCGATAATAACGGAAGCAATACCCATAACAAGCATTCCTGTACCCATGGATATTTCAAAATAGCGCTGCTGCTGGCAAAGGACTGAGCCGGCAACGGCTACAAGGCCATTGGCGATCATCAGACCGACGATTTTTACTTTGCCCGAATCCTTCGCGAGAGATGTTACCATGACTTCATTATCACCAGTGGCACGAAGGAGCATTCCGGAACGGGTCTTTAAATATAAGTCCAGCAGAAGTTTAAGAACAATAGCCAGAATAAAGATAATAACTAAAGTTACATATCTGGACATTGATTCAGGAAAGAAAGCTGCGAGACCACTGTTAAAAATCGTTTTAGCTTTATTAATAGAAAGCAAAGCGGTTCCGCCCACGATCATCAGATTGACAGAGTAAAGTGCCGTACTTGTTAAAATACCCGAAAGAAGATCGGTAATCTGAAGTTTGACGTGGAAAAAACCGGTAACAAATCCGGCGATGGCTCCGCAGCCAAAAGCGGCAACAAGAGCAAGCCATGGATTAAAGCCGAGACTTAAAAGAATTGCAGTCACGGCAGCGCCAAGCGGAAATGTACCGTCAACAGAAAGATCCGGAAAATTCAGGATACAGTAAGTGATATAAATACCCAGTGCCATAATACCGTAGATCAGACCCTGCTCTAAAATACCACGGATGATCGAAACAATAATATCCACGAGTCAGTTCCTCCTAAGATTATTCGTTTACTTCTGTATAAGCGTCAGCGTATGCATCAGGAATTGTCAGACCGAACTGGCTCATAACTTCACTGTTGACGTAGAGAGAACCGCTGCTGATAACCTGAACAGGCATGGAAGCAGCATCTTCACCATTTAATACAGCAGCAGCCATTTTTCCTGTCTGACGTCCGAGTTCAATATAATCAAGCCCCATAGCGGCAGCACAGCCATTGACAACCTGTTCGATCTCAGAACCGAAAACAGGAATACCGGCATCTGTTGCCTTTGCAAGCAGTGTATCGAGATTGTTTACCACGTTATTGTCTGTCATATTTGAAATACAATCTACCTTATTTACAAGGCTGTCCAATGCGATTGGGATATCAGCAGAGGAAGCCACACCGGATTCAACGATTTCAAAATCATATTTTGGCGCAAGTTCTTTATAAGTTTCCAGAGTACTGATGGAGTTGACTTCGCTGGTTGTGTAAAGGATACCGATTGTTTTAGCTTCCGGCATCATGGCGCGGATCATCTTTAACTGATCTTCTACAGGAAGAGCATCACTTGTTCCTGTACAGTTTGATCCGGGAGCTTCAAGAGATTCAACAAGTTCAGCGGCTACAGGGTCGGATACAGCTGAGAAAATCGTAGGAATATCTGTACCCTGTGCAGCATTGTAGCAAGCCATGGCACTTGGAGTGGCAATGGCACATACAAGATCATATTTTTTTGAAACAAAGTTCTGTGCAATGATACTTGCATTCGATGTATCATTCTGAGCATTCTGATAGTCAACCGTCAGATTTTCGCCCTCAATAAATCCTTCTTCAGCCAGACCTTCTAAAAAGCCTTCACGGCAGTTGTCGAGAGAGCCGTGTTCGGCAATCTGGGTAATACCTATTGTGTAGGAACCTTCAGCAGTTCCTGCATCTTCGGCAGATTCTGCAGCAGCAGAAGTTTCAGTGGATTGTGTCTCGGCAGATGTTGTCTTTGTATTGCCAGAGCATCCGCTAAGAAGTGCAGCAGTTAAAACTGTGCATACAGATACTTTCATAAATAAAGATCTTTTCATAATGATATGCCTCCTGTTTAAAATTTGGATATACGATTTATTCTACAACCCGGCAGGAGGTAATGTCAATGGAAAATAAAAAAGGGATGACAAGAGTTGTATTTTTTTCGATACAAAAAAGAGTTCTTCGAAAAATCTGGGGTTGTTGCTTGAAAAAAAAAAGATAACAGTGTAAAATAGAACAATATGGAGAGAAGAAATAGTAATGAGTAATTCAAAAAGAAAATCAGTAAAGACGATTGTTGCAGTTTTATTTCTGATAATAGCAATGATGGTTTTTGTTTCGTGCGATAAAGTGACGCAAACCGAGGATGTGAAAGCACAGGATACAGCTTTTTCCATGGGCACAGCCATTACATCTACTTTATATGGAAGTAACTCAGATATTCTCGAACAAAATCTTGCCTCTGTCAGAGAATGTCTTTCTAAAGTTGATCAGGAGATTTCCTGGAGGAATGAAGGATCTTTGACAGATATTTTTAACAAAGAGCACAGCGTCTCCGTTGGGAACCGGGAAGAGGTTTTTCGTCAGGCATTGGATGTGGCCAAAGAGAGCGGCGGGGCATTTGACCCGACGGTGCTGTCCGTATCTGAATTATGGGATATTGGCGGTGAGAATGAAAGACATCCTTCAGATGAAGAAATTCAGACGGCTCTGGAGAAGGTTGATTATACGGTGATTTCACTGAATGAGGATGTATTATCCTGTGAAAATCCAGATGTTTTATTTGAACTGGGTGCAATTGGAAAGGGATATGCATTGAAAGAAGCTTATGAAGCGATTGATAAGTCTCAGGTTTCGTCAGGTGTTATCAGTGCAGGAAGCTCGATTCTTACCTTTGGTACAAAACCGGATGGCAGCAAGTTTCGTGTGGGACTTCGCAATCCAAGAGGCGATCAGGACGATCTTATCGGAATATTCGAATTGACAGATTTGAGTGTCTCAACTTCCGGTGATTATGAGAAGTATTTTGAAGAAGACGGTAAACGTTATCACCATATACTGGATGCCCGCACCGGTTATCCGGCAGACAGCGGCCTGATGTCCGTTACCGTCATTGGTAGAGACAGTACTTTATGTGATGCTTTATCAACAGCCGGTTTTATTCTTGGGCTGGATGAAGGCATGAAGATGATGGATAAATATGCAGTTATGGCAATATTTGTTGATAATCAGCGAAATGTGTATTATAATAATGAGAGTATCCTTGACATACTGACCTTTGACGGTGCGTCAGAAGGATATACATTAATGTCTTATTATGATAAATAAGGATATACCTAAATAGTCAGGATGGATGGAGGTTCAGGACTATTTAGTATATTATATATTAAATCATTAAACGGAGGGTTTGCCTGAAGTTTAAATTTAAAGAGGAGGATTCAAATGGCTAAAAATTCAAATGGACTTCTTTGTAAGTTAGGAATTGTAAAAAGCCCTGGAGCACCAGTGCCTCACAGAAAACACACAAAAGATTGTGCAACTGTGGACATGCCGGCTCCAGCAAAGGTCACCATGGTTATGCAGCAGCATATCGGTGCACCATGTGCGCCTACTGTTAAGGTTGGCGACGAAGTGTTTGTCGGTACCGTTATCGGTGACAGCACTGCACCTTTCTCAGCACCAATTCATTCTAGTGTGTCTGGAAAGGTAGTTAAAATCGATTCTATTTTGATGCAGAATGGTTCAAAAGCTCAGACAGTCATTATTGAAAGTGACGGACAGCAGACAGTTGATCCATCCATCAAAGCGCCGGTTATTAACAGCGATGCAGATTTAATCAAAGCTGTTCATGATTCAGGTCTTGTAGGTCTTGGTGGTGCTGGTTTCCCTACACATATCAAGATCAGTCCAAAACCGGAAGTTAAAGCAGCAATTGATCATTTACTGATCAACGCAGCTGAATGTGAACCATATCTTACACCAGACGTTCGTCAGATTCTTGAAGATTCTGAAAACGTTGTTGAAGGTATGAAACTGGTTGCAAAACTTCTTGATGTCAAATATGCTGTCATCGGTATTGAAGACAACAAGCCGGAAGCAATCAAACTTATGACAGAACTTCTTGCTCAGGTGAAGATCGACGGTATCACTTTCAAAGTTGAAACTTTACCATCCCGTTACCCACAGGGTGCTGAAAAAGTTTTAATTGACCAGTGTACAGGTCGTCAGGTACCTCCGGGAAAATTACCATCTGACGTTGGATGTGTTGTTATGAACGTAACATCTGTTGCTGTTCTTGCAAACTATGTAAAGACTGGTATGCCTTTAACAACAAAACGTCTTACAGTTGACGGTGCCGGCGTAAGCAAACCTATGAACGTTCGTGTTCCGATTGGTACATCTATTAAAGATGTTATCGAATTCTGCGGCGGATATAAAGGTGCTCCTGCAAAAGTCATCTCCGGTGGTCCTATGATGGGTATGGCTATGGCGAGCGATGAGTTCCCTATTCTTAAACAGAACAACGGTATTTTAGTATTTGATAAAGAAGAAGCAGATTTATCTGCAACTACAGATTGTATCCGTTGCGGACGTTGTGTCAACGCCTGTCCGATGAACCTTATGCCTACAAAACTCGAGGCATATACAAATCTCGGCAGAACGGATGAATTACAGAAACTTAACATTATGAACTGTATGGAATGTGGATGCTGTGCATTTGTTTGTCCGGCAAACCGCAGACTTGTTCAGTCTATCCGATTAGGCAAAGGCCTGGTCAGAAATGCCAGCAATTAGAAAGTAGGTGTAATAAACAATGGATGGTAAATTAATCGTTTCTTCATCACCTCATATTTCCAGCCCGGTGAAGACAAAAAATATCATGCTTGATGTTATTATTGCGTTGATTCCTGCTTTAATTGCATCAGTGTATTTCTTTGGACCACGTGCATTAGCACTTGTTGTTGTTACAGTAATCGCTTGTGTGGTTTCTGAATATATTTCCCGCAAGGTTATGAAACGTCCTCAGACAATCGGTGACCTCAGTGCGGTTGTTACAGGTATGCTTTTAGCGTTCAACTACCCGGCTACACTTCCATTCTGGATCGCAGCTCTCGGCGGTGTTGTTGCTATCGTAGTTGTTAAACAGATGTTCGGTGGCTTAGGACACAACTTCGCTAACCCGGCAATCACTGCCCGTGTTATTCTGTTAACATCTTTTGCACTTCGTATGACAACATGGGTTGCTCCTCATGCTTGGCAGGGAACAGTAGATGCAACATCTACAGCAACACCTTTAGCACTGATCAATTCAGGTGCTACAGATGAACTTCCTACATATGCTCAGATGCTGATCGGTGAGAGAGCAGGATGTCTTGGTGAGACATGTATCATCGGATTATTAATCGGTGGTATCTATCTGGTAGCTAAAAAAGTTATCAGCCCGATCATTCCTGTTTGCTACATCGCAACAGTATTTGTATTATCCGCAGTATTAGGACAGGATCCGGTTATGCAGATTCTCTCCGGTGGTCTTTTCCTCGGTGCGATCTTCATGGCAACAGATTATGTTACAAGTCCTATTACAAACAAGGGTAAAGTTATTTATGCTATCGGCTGTGGTATTATCACAGTTCTTATTCGTCAGTTTGCATCCCTTCCAGAAGGTGTATCTTACTCCATCCTTCTGATGAACATTCTGACACCACATATTGAAAATGCAACAACTCCAAAGACATTTGGTGTTGGAAAGGAGGCCAAATAATGAGTATGAATCCTAAAGATATTTTTGGCCCAACTGCGGTACTTGTTATCGTTGCTGCAGTTTTCACTGCATTGGTTGTAGGTACAAACGGGCTTACAGAAGAAAAAATTGCTATTTTAAATCAGCAGACAGCGGATGCTGCAAAAGTTGAAGTACTCCCTGAAGCTGACAACTTTACAACAGAAACAGTTACAGTTGATTCTGTTGGTGATGTTGAATACTATGCTGCAGAAAACGGTGCAGGTTATGTATTCAAAACTTCTTACAAGAGCTACGGCGGTGCACTTGTTGTTATGACAGGTATCAGCGCTGAAGGCGAAGTAACAGGTGTTAAAGTTACAGAATGTAGCGATACACCAGGTTTAGGTTTGAAATCTCAGACTCCTGAGTTCCAGGGTCAGTACCAGGGTGCTATTCCGGAATCTGGTGCATTTGAAGTCACAAAGACAGGTGAAGCAGGTAAGATTGATGCCATTTCCGGTGCAACAATTACAACAACTGCTGTAACAAACTCTGTCAACTATGCAATTGAAGCATATAATCAGGTCACAGGAGGTGCAAACTAATGGCTAAAAAACAGAAAAGCTTATTTGAGATTTTCACAGCCGGTTTCGTTAAAGAAAACCCTGTATTACGTTTAGTATTAGGTACATGTCCGACTCTGGCCGTTACAACTATGGCGTTCAACGGATTAGGTATGGGTCTTGCAGCAACAGCTGTATTGATCTGTTCCAACGCTCTTATTTCCGCTTTACGTAAGATTATTCCAGATAAGATTCATATTCCGGTATATATTACAATTATCGCAGCTTTCGTATCCGTGGTACAGATGCTTGTTAAAGCGTTCGTTCCAGCTTTGGACAGCGCGTTAGGTATCTTCCTTCCATTGATCGTTGTTAACTGTATCATTCTTGGCCGTGCAGAAAGTTTTGCCGGTAAGAATAAAATTATTCCTTCCATCGTTGATGGTATTGGTATGGGTCTTGGTTTCACAATCGCTCTCGTATGTATGGGTAGTATCCGTGAAATCATCGGTGCAGGTACATGGTTCGGAATTCAGATCCTTCCAGCTGCAATCGATCCAATGTTAATCTTAATCCTTGCTCCTGGCGGTTTCTTCGTATTCGGTGTACTTATGGCTTGTGCGAATAAGTTAGCTGAAAAGAAAGGTAAAGCACCAGCAACATTAAATTGTGCAGGTTGCCCGGCATCAGCAAGTTGTGGACAGGCTCAGAAAGGAGGATGTGAATAATGTCAGTTACAGGTTTAATATCGATCTTTTTGGCAGCTATTCTTACTAACAACTTTGTATTATCCAAATTCTTAGGTATTTGTCCATTCCTCGGTGTATCCAAGAAACTGGATACAGCAGTTGGTATGAGTGTTGCGGTTATCTTTGTTATGTTTATTGCAACAGCCGTTACATGGCCGATTCAGATGTTTATTCTTAATCCAAACGGATTATCATATTTACAGACAATCGTATTTATCCTGATCATTGCTGCATTAGTACAGTTTATCGAGATTTTCTTAAAGAAATATATCCCGTCTCTGTATTCAGCACTTGGTATTTATCTTCCGCTGATCACAACAAACTGTGCAGTACTTGGTGTTACCACATTAAATATTGACGAAGGATACAACTATGTTGAATCTCTCGTTAATACAGTTGGTGCAGGTGTTGGTTTCATGGTTGCCATGGTAATCTTCTCAGGTGTTCGTGGCCGCATGGAAACAAGTGATGTTCCTAAGTTTTTCCAGGGACTTCCAATCGTACTTATCGCTGCATCTATCGTTGCTTGTTCTTTCCTCGGTTTCGGAGGATTAGTAGACGGCTTGTTCAATTAAGGAGGATTTACTCATGGGAATTATCGTAGTAGCAGTAATCGGCCTTATTGCAGGTCTGATTCTTTCCGTTGCTTCGATCGTATTTGCTGTTCCGGTTGATGAGAAAGCACAGGCGATTGAAGGCGTTTTACCAGGTGCTAACTGTGGTGCCTGTGGTTTTGCCGGTTGTTCCGGTTATGCAGCAGCTTTAGCAGCAGGTACTGCTGCAGTTGGTCTTTGCTCTCCGGGTGGACCAGATGTTGCAGAAGAATGTGCAGAGATCTTAGGTGTTTCTGCAGGTTCCGTTGAGAAAAAAGTTGCAGTTATCCAGTGTGCTGGTGTATGTGACGTTGTAGATCGTAAATTAGAATATGATGGTATTGATACATGTCAGGCTGTAAGCCTTATGTTTGCCGGTGACAGTGCTTGTCAGTACGGATGTCTTGGACATGGTGACTGTGCAGCTGTTTGTCCGGAAAATGCCATTACAATCTGCAATGGTCTTGCAACAGTTAACGAAGACCTCTGTGTAGGCTGTGGTCTTTGTGCAAAAGCTTGTCCTAAGAATGTTATCATCGTTGTTCCTCAGAAATTCAATCAGCATGTACGCTGTCTGAATAAGGACAAAGGTGCTGAGACAAGAAAGACATGTAAAGTTGGTTGTATCGGATGTATGAAGTGTCAGAAAGAATGTGAAGCTGGCGCTATCACTGTTACAAACTTTAACGCAACAATTGACTACGATAAATGTACAAACTGTGGTCATTGTAAAGAAGTTTGTCCGGTACATGCTATTCAGTAAGATCTGGACAGAGGGGATATCTTTAGCTTAGGCTGGGATATCCCTTTTTTTGATTGGAGTTGATAAAATGCACTATAATTTTGATACAATAGTTGATCGGAAAAATACAAATTCAATTAAGTATGACTTTATGGAAGAGTTTCACAAACCGGCAGATTGCCTGTCCATGTGGGTAGCCGATATGGATTTCCAATCACCGATCGAAGTGCGTGAAGCATTGACTAAGGTGGTTGAACAGGGAATTTATGGTTATACAGATATGAAAGAAGACTATTTTGATGCTGTATCCTCCTGGTTTGAGACAGGATTTGGATGGAAACCGGAAAAAGAATGGGTTATTAAGACACCGGGCGTTGTTTTTGCCATTGCACTTGCAGTACAGGCCTTTACAGATCCGGGTGACAGTATCATCATCCAGACACCAGTCTATTATCCTTTTGCACGTACTGTAAAAAATAATGAACGTAATCTTGTCACAAATCCTTTGAAATATGAAGACGGAAAATATGTCATGGATTTTGAGGATTTTGAGGAGAAGATAAAAAAAGAGAATGTCAAAATGTTTATTCTCTGCAGTCCGCATAATCCGGTAGGACGTGTGTGGACAAAGGAGGAATTAGTTCGATTGGGAGATATTTGTGATCGGTATGGTGTCATTGTTGTATCCGATGAGATTCACTGTGATTTTGTCTATGAAGGATACAAGCATACAATTTATGCATCTTTAGGGGATAAATATGCATCCCATTCGGTCATCTGCACGGCACCAAGCAAGACTTTTAATCTGGCAGGGCTCCAGGGTTCCAATATTTTTATACCAAATGAAGAACTGAGAAAAAAATATATTAAAGCAAAGGCAAAAACAGCCTATCAGGAAATTAATATGATGGCCTTTGCTGCTACAAAAGCAGCTTATACCTTCGGACGTCCATGGCTTACGGAACTGAAACAGTATCTGGCAGGAAATGTTGGATATGTCCGTGAATTTCTTAAAAAAGAAATGCCGTCGGTCCGTTTAATTGAGCCTGAAGGTACCTATTTAATATGGATGGATTTTTCAGAACTTGGACTTTCAGATGAAGAATTGGATGATCGAATTGTCAATAAAGCCGGCTTATGGCTGGACAAAGGAACAATGTTTGGCAGTGAGGGAGAATTCTTCCAGAGAATGAATATTGCATGTCCGAGACAGATTGTTGTCGAAGCAATGGAAAGATTAAAGAAGATATTGTAAAAATGACGGACAAATGTTTTCCAGAAGCGGAAAATTGGGTAAATTGCTGTAATTTAATAAAGTGTCGTTAAATTCTTGTCACATAGATAACTTTGGTGTATAATCTATCATTGATGAATCGACAGGGAGGAAATGACACATGAAAACTTACAGTCAGATGAGTAAAGATGAACTTTTAGCATTAAAGAGTGATTTGGAGAAATCCTATAAGGCATTTAAAGATCAGGGATTAAAGCTTGATATGTCAAGAGGAAAGCCTTCCTCTGAACAGATGGACCTTGCCATGGGTATGATGGACGTCTTTCACAGTAAAGCAGATTTAACCTCTGAGAATGGTACAGACTGTCGAAATTATGGTTCACTTGATGGTCTTCAGGAAGCGAAAGAACTGCTGGCAAGCATGATGGAGTGTCGTGCGGAGAGCATTATTGTTTATGGAAACTCAAGTCTGAATGTAATGTATGATACAATATCTCGTTCGGTAACACACGGTGTTATGGGTAATACACCATGGTGCAAACTGGACAAAGTAAAATTCCTTTGTCCTGTTCCAGGATATGATCGGCATTTTGCGATTACAGAATATTTTGGAATAGAGATGGTCAACGTTCCGATGACTCCGGAAGGTCCGGATATGGATATCGTTGAGAAACTTGTTTCAGAAGATGATACGATCAAAGGTATCTGGTGTGTACCTAAATATTCCAATCCACAGGGCATCAGCTATTCAGATGAAACTGTACGTCGGTTTGCACGCCTGAAACCTGCAGCGAAAGATTTTCGTCTGTATTGGGATAATGCTTACTGTATACATCATCTTTATGAAGACAGACAGGATAATATTCTTGAAATTATTGATGAATGTGAAAAGGCCGGTAATCCGGATTTAGCATACAAGTTTGTTTCCACATCAAAAGTATCCTTCCCGGGATCCGGTGTAGCTGCACTTGCAGCATCCAAGGCAAATCTTGAAGATATCAAAAAACAGCTTGCTATTCAGACCATCAGTTATGATAAATTAAATCAGCTTCGTCATGTACGTTTCTTTAAAAACATTGACGGTATGAGGGAGCATATGAAAAAACATGCAGCGATCCTTCGTCCGAAGTTCGAACTGACATGCGATATTCTTGACAGAGAATTAGGCGGTCTTGGAATTGGCGAATGGATTCGTCCGATCGGCGGTTATTTCGTCAGCTTTGAATCTATGGAAGGCTGTGCAAAAGCGATTGTTACAAAAGCAAAAGAGGCCGGAGTAGTTATGACGGAGGCCGGAGCGACCTTCCCGTATAAGAAAGATCCGAAGGACACGAACATCCGTATTGCACCAAGTTTTCCTTCAATTGAAGAACTTGGAAAGGCGATGGAGCTGTTCACATTATGTGTGAAGTTAGTAAGTATAGACAAATTACTGGAAAACATGTAAAATAAAAAGCATGGTGTATAAGGCACCATGCTTTATTTT
>JAEDDO010000091.1 GCA_016298055.1 Frisingicoccus sp. | reverse complement strand
TTTAAAATAGGATACCCAAATGTTCAAGTAATATCTTCAGACCGATACAAATAAGGATGATACCGCCGGCAAGCTCGGCTTTTTTTTCATATTTGCGCCCAAACTGGTGACCGATACCAACACCGGCAAAGGATATAACGAATGTGATGATACCGATGATTGAAACCGCCGGAAGAATGTTGACTTTTAAGAATGCAAAGGTAATGCCGACAGCCAGAGCGTCAATACTCGTTGCAACGGCGAGCATAAATAATTCGCCGATGTCCAGTTGGTCCTGAGGGCTTTCGTCTTCATCTTCGTCTTCACCCAGTGCCTCCCGAATCATGTTGACTCCGATAAAAGCGAGCAGAAGAAAAGCGATCCAGTGGTCAATACTTGTTATGTAGCTTTCAAACTGTTTGCCTAAAAACCAGCCGATCAGCGGCATGATGGCCTGAAAACCACCGAAAAACAGGGCAATGATGCCAGCCTGCCTGTAGTTCATCTTTCGCATATTCAAGCCTTTGCATATGGATACGGCAAAGGCGTCCATTGCCAGTCCGATGGCGATCAAGATCAATTCCAATAATCCCATAAAATTGTCTCCTTTGGTATGTTATACTGTGATGCATCTTATTTTGGAAGACTTAATGATGTTTTCTTGGCGATCACAGCAAGTCTTCCGTCTTCCTGGCTATATTCGCATGTTGACAGGGTGATGAGCTTATCGCCAAAGGAAACGGTTTCTCCTGTGTCATAGAGGGCCAGTTGATAAATATTGGACATATATTCATTCAGGTCATCTTCATCGCCGAAAGTGTATTGGCCGTAGTAGCGGAATCCCTGTTCATATTCACCGAGGGCTCTGGCGAGGATAACGGCAACGACCGTGTAGGTGCCGGTTTCATTCAGTGTATCAAAATAAATGGTTTTGTGAGATTCATAGAAATCTTTATCTTTATAGTTCATCAATTGCTGGAACATACTGCCGTCATTCATATGGTGTCCGTAAATAATCAGGTTATCGCTGATCGGATCTAAGGAACAGTTGCCATCGATAAACGGTACACCGCTGGCATCCCATTCTTTATTAAAGTTTGAATGAAGGTAGGTATCATTGTCACCTGCTATATACATGACGGGGTAATCAATTGAAGTATCCGGAATCTGGATCCATCCGGCAAAGTCCGGATTCTCTTCATGAAGTCGGCTGTACCGAAGGAGAATTTCCGGGTTTGTATCATCACCGGTTTCGGTTGTTTTTGTTTCTTCGACAAGAAGAGATTTTACTTCATCCATATTTTTGGCGGAAATATGTCGTTCCCAGTAGTATTTCGCCAGATAACCGCCGCTGCCTAAAAAGCATATGAGAGCGACTATAAAGATGAATATTTGCATTTTTTTCAAGACATAACCTCCTTTTTTGAAAATTATACCACAAATGGGCTAGTCAGTTAAAAAAAATATGATAAAATAAAAATATAATTTTATGGGAGGAAAAGAAAAATGAACATTTTAGTAATCAATTGTGGAAGTTCTTCATTAAAGTTCCAGTTAATCGAATCCAATACAGAAGCAGTACTCGGTAAAGGTCTCTGCGAACGTATCGGTATCGACGGCAGCAGAATCGTATATACACCAGCAGGAAAAGACAAAATTACAATCGAATCTCCAATGCCAACACATACAGAAGCTATCAAATTAGTTCTTGACTGTCTTACAGACGCTGAGAACGGTGTTATCGCATCTCTTGCAGAGATCAACGCTGTAGGTCATCGTGTTGTACACGGCGGTGAAAAATTTGCATCTTCTGTACTTGTTAATGACGAAGTTATTGCAGCTATCGAAGAATGTGCAGATCTTGCACCATTACACAACCCTGCAAACTTAATCGGTATCCGTGTATGTATGGAATTAATGCCGGGTGTACCTGAAGTAGCCGTATTTGATACAGCTTTCCATCAGACAATGCCTGAAAAAGCATTCCTCTATGGTCTTCCATATGAAGCATACACAGAAGACAAGATCCGTCGTTACGGTTTCCACGGAACATCCCACAGCTACGTTTCCAAACGTGTGGCATCCTTCCTTGGAAAAGATCTTGCAGATTTAAAAACAATCGTTTGCCATCTTGGTAACGGATCCAGTATTGCAGCTGTTAATGGCGGTAAATGTGTAGATACAAGTATGGGTCTTACACCTCTTGCAGGTCTTATGATGGGAACACGTTGTGGTGACATCGACCCATCCATTCTTGAGTTCTATGCAGGAAAACATGGCTGGGATATCCATGAAGTAACAGATGTTCTTAACAAAAAATCCGGTGTTCTCGGTGTCAGTGGCGTAAGCAGTGATTTCCGTGATGTTGAAGAAGCAGCAGATGCAGGTAACGTACGTTGCCAGTATGCTCTTGAAGCATTCAAATATCAGGTAGCTAAGATCATCGGAAGCTATGTAGCAGCTATGAACGGTGTAGACGCTATCGTATTTACAGCCGGTGTTGGTGAAAACAGTGCAACAACACGTCAGGGTGTTTGTGATTACCTTGGATACCTTGGAATTACAATTGACGCTGAAGCTAATGGAAAACGCGGCGAAGAAATCGTTATTTCTACAGCAGATTCCAAAGTTAAAGTACTTGTTATCCCAACAAACGAAGAATTAATGATTGCAAGAGATACACTTGCACTTGCAACAAAATAAGATCAGAGAATAGACTATAATAAGAACATTTAAGGAGTCGTTGTTTGAATGAACATAAGACTTCGATGGCTTATTACAGGACTTCTGCTGATACTCCCGATTGGGGGCACATATATTTATCAAAGATACAGACCCTTGGAAGAGTGGGAACATTCTTCCGAGGGTCTTACTGTTTATATGAAAGAACAGGGGATAGGAAGAGTTGTCGGTTTTGATGTCTATGCGGAAGGGGTACTCTCCGCCGTTCTGGAGCCGGATGCCCGGGAGGAAACAATGAAAGCCATGGCTGTCGTATTGAGAACTTATGTTGCGTACATGTCTCAAAATGGTTTACTGGTGGACAGCACAAGTCTTGGACAGCCGTGGCTGTCTGAGGGGGAGCGGCTGGCGAAAGGTGTGGATGTTCATAAAATACGGAAGGCTTTGTCCGACACGCGGGGATGCACCATTCATTATAATGAAAAGGTCATATTGCCTTTATATTTTCAGATGTCGAACGGGACGACAAGAAATTTTGCGGATGTGTGGGGAAGCGATGTGGCTTATCTGAAAAGTGTGGAGAGCAGTTGGGATAAAGGTGCTTCGGCTTATATGAAAAAAATATATGTGAGTCGGAGAAAAATAATCCGATGCCTGTCTGAGGTGGATGGTATAGAGATATCCTGGGGACAACTGACCGAAAATATGGTGCAGATTGTGGAAAAAGATCCTGCCGGTTATATTAAAGAGATTCAGATTGGCGGTCAGACCTATTCGGGGGAAGATTTTCGATGCCGACTCGGTCTGCCTTCGGCCTGTTTTGATTATGAAGTGAAAAAAGAGGGCATCCTTTTTACCTGTTATGGATGCGGTCACGGTGTTGGCCTGAGTATTTATGGTGCAAATGCGATGGCAGAGGAAGGCAGGGACTGGAAGGAAATTATTTTATGGTATTTTCCGGGAACGAATGTATAAACTTTTTACATTTGGCCAGACTATAGCTACGAGGTGATAACAGGTGAAAGAGAATTTAAAAAATTATTGGAAACGGAATGGATTTTATATGGTGCTGACAGCGGCACTGGTTCTTGTTCTTGGTATTTCGGGCATTGCAGGATACAGATCCGGCATGAAGGATCGGATGGATGCCCAAAATGCAGCAGAATTTTATCAGGCACAAAATGATGTTCCGGAAGTATCCGAGGAGGAAAAGGAAGCTGTTGAGCAGGCGGTAGCCGAATCTGTGGCGGAGGCGAATGCACAGGCAGCTGAAACATTCGGAGAAGAGACGAAAATGGTCTGGCCTGTCAAAGGAGACATTTTAAAAGAATACTCAATGGATAAAACTATTTATTTTGAGACACTGGATCAGTATAAATGTAATCCGGCACTGCTCATTAAGGCGGATGTCAATCAGGAAGTTACTGCGGCTTTTAGCGGCACAGTGGAATCTGTACAGGAAGACAGCGTTAACGGCATGGTGGTTACGGTTGATATGGGAAACGGATATAAGGCTTTTTACGGACAGATGAAGGATCTCGAAGTGGAAGAGGGCGGACCTGTCGTTAAAGGTCAGGCCATCGGAAATGTGGCACAGCCGACAAAATATTTTTCAGAGGAAGGCAGTCATCTCTATTTTGGTATGACAAAGGACGGTGAACCTGTTGATCCGATGAATTATCTTGAAAAATAAAGGATTCTTTTTGTAACCTTTTCATTTGGATCACATAAGATAATATGGAGCAGGCGATGAATCATCGGTGATACATATTGGAAAATATGCAGCCGATTTTTCACTGTGAATGTGTATGACCGGCAGGAACCGGTATTGGAAAAGTACCTTTCTTCATCGGCTGCTTTATATAGCGGGCATTGTCATCATGAGGCAATGCCCTTTTTCATGGTTGAAATTAGGTTTTTAATTCGTTATAATAGATTCTATCATCCATAAAATGGAAAGAAGATTGGTGGAAAAATGAATTATACATATATACTCAGATGCAGTGACGGAACTTTTTATACCGGATGGACAAATCATCTGGATGAAAGAGTCCGGGCGCATAATGAGGGCCGGGGAGCGAAATATACCCGCGGTCGGGGACCTGTGGAGCTGGTTTATTATGAATGTCTGGAGACAAAGGAAGAAGCATTGCGCAGAGAGTATGCAATCAAGCAGATGAGCCGTATGGAAAAGATACGGCTCATCGAACAACAAAGGGGAGAAAAGTGATGAGCAGCCGGAGCAAAGTAAAAACATCGGTTCTTATTCGGGCGGGCATTGTGCTGATATCCGTTATACTGCAGATTATGACCATATTTGTACTTTCGGGTATTTTGGAAGAGTATGCTTCCTGGGTGTATCTGTTGATCGAGGTCGTCAGTATTGCGGTAGTTTTTGTACTGGTTAATGATTCTTCTTCTTTTAATTCTTTCTGGATCGTCATTATTCTTGTCATGCCTGTATTTGGCTATTGTCTCTATTTTATGTGGGGGCGCAAGCACAAGAATTGGGCTTTTTATAAAAAATACAAACAGATTTCGGATAAAGGAAGAAGTTATAAGAGGCAGGATCCGGAGATATTGTCTGAATTGACCGAGATGCATCCGAATAAAGTCCAGGTGAGTCGTTATCTTGTGAATGAAGGCTTTCCCCTGTATAAGAATACATCTGTCCGGTATTATGAGGTGGGGGAGAAGCATTTTGAAGCCTTATTCGAGGATCTGGAGAAAGCAAAAAAATTTATATTTATGGAATATTTTATTGTTTCGGACGGTCAGATCTGGGAGCGACTGAAGGAAGTTCTGGCACGTAAAGCGGAGGAACATGTGGAAGTTCGCCTTCTTCTGGACGATTTTGGTGTCTTGTTCATGGATGGGGATAAGATTCGTCATGATCTGGCGAAGCTTGGAATCCGGGTAAGTATTTTTGCGCCGGTGGTGAAGGATGTCTCTTATTTGACCTTTAATTACCGGAACCATCAGAAGATCACCATTATCGACGGTAATGTGGGATACACGGGCGGAGTGAATCTGGCAGACGAATATGCGAATATTATCGAACGTTTCGGTCACTGGAAGGACACAGCTATACGTCTGGAAGGTGATGGTGTGTGGGGATTGACGGAGATATTTCTTGAGATGTGGGAACTTTCCAAAGACAAGGAATTTCTGGACTATGACCGTTATCGGCCGACAATTTCTGTAGATGCTCCGGGTTATGTCCAGCCGGTGGCTGATGGACCTGCAAACAATCCGGACAATCCGATTGAAGAGATGTATACCCATCTGATTACAAAAGCCAGAGATTACATTTATTTTACAACGCCCTATCTTGTTCTGGATAATCGTATGGTGGATGATCTTTGCCGTGCGGCCAGAAGCGGTGTGGATGTGCGGATCATTACACCACGCCATTATGATAAATGGTATGTCTATATGGTGAATATATCCAACTATGGGCGGTTGATGGAGAATGGTATTCGCATTTATGAGTATGTTCCCGGATTTATTCATGCCAAGAATATTATTTCGGATGATGAGTGTGGTGTGTGCGGTACCATCAACATGGATTACCGGAGTTTCTATCTGCATTATGAATGTGGTGTGCTTATGACGGAAGTCCCGGCGGTCATGGAGATGAAGGAAGATTTTCTGAATACAATGCGGGTGAGTGAGAGAGTGAGTCTGGATGAATGGCGCAGACGTCCCCTCTGGCAGAAATGCATTCAGTCGATTTTGAGAATCTTTTCACCGTTGTTATAAAAATAGTATATTAAAAACAGGAGTTGAGTACAAAATGAAAAAAGTAGTGACAATTGCTGGTTCGGATTCCAGCGGCGGTGCAGGTATTCAGGCGGACATAAAGACGATGATGGCCCATGGCGTTTATGCGATGAGTGCGATCACAGCGCTGACAGCTCAGAACACAACAGGTGTGTATGATGTGCTGGAAGCCACACCTGAATTTGTGGGAGAGCAGATCGATTGTATTTTTAATGATATACGGCCGGATGCTGTTAAGATCGGCATGGTTTCCAATATTGGCATTATCGAAAAGATTGCAGAAAAGTTAAAAGAACATAAGGCGGAGAATATTGTTGTGGATCCGGTCATGGTATCTACCAGCGGATGTGCGCTTATGAGCCCGGATGCACAGGATACACTTGTATCAAAACTTTTGCCGATGGCAGATATCATTACTCCGAATATTCCGGAGGCGGAATGTCTTTGCGGATTTAAAATTGAATCCACCGAAGATATGGTACGGGCTGCCGAAGTGATCGGCAAGAATTTAAAGGGCGGTGTCCTCATTAAGGGTGGTCATTTGACGGAGACCGCAGATGACCTTCTTTATGATCAGGGGGAACTGATCTGGTATAAGGGTGAACGGGTGAATAATCCGAATACACATGGTACAGGCTGTACCCTCTCATCCGCAATTGCCAGCAATCTGGCGCTGGGTTATGATATGCGCACAAGTGTAAAGAATGCGAAAGATTATATTACAGGGGCACTTAAAGACGGAATGGATCTTGGAAAAGGCAGCGGTCCGTTGAATCATGCCTATAAGATAACAAAATAGCGATGGCATAAGGTCCGGTCATACCGGATCGGAAAAACAGAAAGATCCCATAGAAATCTTAGATTTCTATGGGATCTTTTGTGTTTTACAGCTTTGATAAATAATCGGTTCCCTTTCGTTTTTTGCTGAGGGAAGCGGTTTGGATTTCATCTTGTAGACGGCTAATGTCTTGCATGGAGTGCCGACAA
>JAEDDO010000090.1 GCA_016298055.1 Frisingicoccus sp. | reverse complement strand
GGGGCTTCTGTCTCTGGTGTCTCCGTCTCTGGTTTTGTCTCTTCCGTCTCAGGCTCGGACGGTCTGGATGTATCCGCAGAAAAAGCAATAGAAACTGCTCTTCCTGCCATCAGTTCCGATTTAATAGCCTCTGTTCCGGCAGCATTATATTCGTAATAGTTATTTCCGTTGGCATCCGTCTTCCAGACAGCAGGTGACGGAAGAACCGAACTTTCTTCCAGCTCTATCGTCTGATTGAACCTTTTACTCTCATCCACCGACCAGTCATCATCTTTTGAATAGCAGAAAGGATTACCGTTAGGATCATACAGAATCGTGCCGTTAGCTCCCTTATAAGGCACGAGAGACTCACCGACAGGACCGATTCCTGAAGAAATAACAGATGTGGCTGTATAAAGCATTCCGCCATTATTCAACGGTTCATTACCTATAACCGTCACACCTTCACCTGCCTGAGAAGGATAATTCTTCTCATCTGCCGGCAATGGATTCAACGCAAACCAGGCAAGATGAAGTTCCGAAAGGTCGATCTGATCCGGTGAAAGATTCAATTCATAGGCAATACTTGTCTCAGATGCAGCTATTGTTGCAAATCCCCAACATGTTCCCCATGGATTCTGGAATTTTACCGGTGTCACATAACTCTTTCCATTCACATTACGAAGATCATAAGTGGAAGGGTAGGTCTGACTTTTCTTTTTCGTATTCTTTGTTGTACCTTCCAAATAATTATAAGCAGTAGAAATGTTTGAAACATAAGATCCGTTCTTTTTAAGGCTCTGCTCTACTTTCTTTTCATTGTTGATCAGCTGATTCTCCAGTTCGATCGCATACACAGGTGCTGTCGCCAGAGATGATGCACAGACCGCAGCAAGTCCCACTGCGGCAAAGCGTTTCAGCTTCAAAGTGAATCCTGAATTTCTTTTTTTCATATTTTCCCTCCGAAGTCTTTTATTTTTCTAATGATATCTTTATTATGATGTTGGGTTCAAAAGCATTTGACCCTAATATCATTATTATACTATATTTAACAATAAAAACAATCCTGTTTTATACTTTATTGTTAACTTTATCTCTTACAAAACAGGATCTGGTAATCTTTTCATGAGAATACCCGGCAAATTCATCAGTTTCCTCCAATATCCATCCATCCAGATCTATCGGAAAATACTTGTCTGCAGGATAATTCCGGTTCCACTGATATAAAATAATTTTTTCAACGGATTCCTCCCGGATCACATCCGGATCCTCAGCAAAAAAATAATGTCCTTCCAAAAGATCATTCCAATCCTCATTCAAAATATGCACATTCTCTGAATTATAATCCTTAAATAATCCAGCAGAATAAGACTCCATGTACACTCCCTGATCACCGCACCTATCCATAATATCCCGGATCACTGCCCTGTCTCTGCTGACTCTTCGGTGATTAAACATCATTCCCATACGGTCATCCACACATGCGATTAAATACACCAGACATCACCACCCTTTTTAATATTTTGATACTTTGATTCTATCACAGCTGTACGCTCTCAACAAGTATCCATAAAAGGAACTAAGTGTGCTTCGCACACTATCGCGTTTAAAAATCAACCACATGCGAAGCACACTTTCCTATACAATTAAAAACCGGACAAAATCCTTATGGACTTTGCCCGGTCTGTTTTACCTTTATAACACTTTTAAAACTTCTTCCATATAAGGAATCGAAGGTGTGGCCCCTGGTCTTGAAACCGCAATACTTGCCGCCAGGGCACTCATCCGCAATGTTTCTTTAATCGGTGTGCCGTTTATAATACCTGCGATAAAATAGCCTGTAAATGTATCTCCTGCAGCCGTTGTATCAACTGTCTCAACTTTAAAAATTTCCTGATGATGACGTTCGTTTTTATCCGCATAAATTGAACCGTCGCCACCCAAAGTCAATACAATTCGTGCATCCGGATACTTTTCGAGAACCTTTTCAATAATCTTATCCGGATCCGTCTCACCGCCGGAAATTAATCCGCCTTCAATCTCATTCATGAAAAAGCAGGATACCTTGCTCATATCACATGCGTCAAGATACGCATCATACGGAGATGGGTTTAAAAAGATCTGCATGCCTCTTTCATATGCTTTATCAATAATATAAGGCATCTCGCTCACTTCGTTCTGAAGTAGGATAATATCGCCGGCTTCAAAATTCTCCAGCACGGAATCTACAAATTCTTTTGTGATCGCACGATTGCTGCCGCCGTGAAGAAGGATACAGTTCTGCCCGTTTTTATCCACCTGGATGATCGTATGACCGCTTCTGCCCTCGATCTTCTTTATAAAATCCGTATGCATACCGTAAGCCTTCGCCGCTTCAACAAATGCCATCCCATCCTCGCCGATCAGGCCGGCATGATAGACAGGAACACCGGCTTTCACCAGCGCAACTGACTGATTGAAGCCCTTTCCGCCAAGGAATATTTCCATTCCCGAGCTGGACTGGGTTTCTCCCGGCATGACCATATGATCTACCTGATATACATAATCTACATTTAATGAGCCAAAATTTAATACTTTCATTGGATTCATCCTTTTTTAAAATACAACGCCTGCGCGCAGAATAATGTTTGGATACGGAGAGAATTCACCTGTACGGATCGCAAATCTGCAGTTTGCAGACATTGCTTTTAACTCTGTATGCGGAATTCTGTCGCAGCTGACTCCCGGAAGTTTTTCCTCAATATATGCCAATAATTCCGGATTCTTTTCTGCGATCTCCTCTGCGATCGTATAATGCTCAACCTGAGCCTCATCAAGCACCGCATCCAATGTCTGTGCAAATGTAGGAACACCGGCACAAAGTGCCAGATCCACGATCGGAACACCTTTAGGAATCGGCATACCTGCATCGCCGATCATAAATGTATCCATATGACCCAGGGCTGCAATAAGGCCGGAAAGCTGTGCATTTAAAATACCTCTTTTTTTCATAGCAGCGATGCCTCCTATTTGCTCTCGTTTCTTGCTTTAAGAGCCATCTTAGCTTCCATATTTCTCTGGAACTGGTCAATGACAACGGCTACAATAATAACGAGACCTTTAATAACCATCTGCCAGAATTCGGATACACCGCACATAACCATACCGTCATTGATAACACCGATAACGAAAGCACCGACGATTGTTCCGCCGATCGTACCGATACCGCCGGCCATAGATGTTCCGCCGAGAACGGCTGCTGCGATCGCATTCATTTCCCAGGATTCACCTGTTGCCGGATGAGCTGCTGCAAGCTGTGAGCATGCGATAATACCTACAACTGCTGCACAGATGCCGGAAATCATGTAAACAAGAATTTTAACTTTGTCAACTTTGACACCGGATAATTTTGCTGCTTTTTCATTACCACCGATAGAAAATACATGCCATCCGAAAACAGTCTTTTTAAGGATAAAAGCAAAAATAACCGCCATAATTGCCAGAATAATCAAACCTACCGGGATACCGAATAATGTAGAACCGAAGAATGTCCATCCCTGATTTCCAAGACCTTCATAACCTTTAAGGTCCGAATATGTAGCACCGTTTGAGTGTAAGTTTGCAAAGCCACGGCAAATATACATTGTACCTAATGTTGCGATGAACGGTGCAACGTTAAATTTCGTTATGATAATACCGTTTATGACACCGATCAGTGCACCGACAATGATGGTGATAATTACGACCAGCGGAACACTGAAATAAATCGTTACGCCGGCAAATTGAAGTGTAAGACCTTTCTGAAGCAGACCGCCGGCAACCATACCCGCAAGACCAACGACTGCACCAACAGAAAGGTCGATACCGCCGGTAATAATGACATAAGTCATACCGATCGCGATGATACCATACAAAGCAACGTGTTTACCGATCAGAAGCAACGTATTTACACTAAGGAAGTTATTAGCTGTAATACTGAAGAAAATTAATAATACAATTAATACAATGAATGTTCTCCCCTTTAAGAGAGTCATCATCAACGCATTATTGTTGGATTCTTTTTTGTTTGAACTCATACCTTTTATCTCCTTTTCCCCTCTTAATATGTGTGATGACCTTTATAAGATGCAAGGACTAAAGATTCCTCCTTGATTTCATCTCCGACAAACTCATCTGTTTTGATACCATTGGATAATACAACAACACGGTCCGCAATCGCGATAATTTCCTTTAACTCGGAGGAAATAACGATAATGGAAAGACCCTGCTCTGCATATTGATTAATGATATCGAAAACTTCCGTCTTGGCACCGATATCGATACCACGACTTGGCTCATCCATAAGAAGAATCGATGGGTCGGTCAAAATACCCTTACCGATAACAATCTTCTGCTGGTTACCACCGGACAATGAAAGAATTGGAAGTCGTTTATCTGCAACTTTAATGTGGATATCTTTGATCTCTTTCTCGACCATCTGATCTTCCTTCGAAAAATCAACGATACCGCCCTTTGCATAGCGATGCAGTGCGGAAAGTGAACAATTTCGTCCGATATCCATCGTCTGTACAAGTCCCTCACGCTGTCTGTCCTCCGGAACAAGAGCAAAACCTTTTTCAATCTGCTTTGAGATGGATTGAATATTCATCTTCTCGCCTTTGAAAATAATATCACCTGTATGCTCCGGACGAAGTCCCATAATACACTCAAACACTTCTGTACGACCTGCACCCATCAGACCATAAATGCCTAAAATTTCGCCTTTTTTCAAGTCAAAGCTGACATTATTCAAAAGATATCCGCCACCGCTCTTAGGAAGGGTAAGATTTTTAACTTCAAGCACTTTTTCCTGTTTATCCCAGTCAATACCGCGCTCTCGCTTTGGATATGCCTTATTATCCCCTGTCATCTGCTGTACGATCCATGGGACATCAATATCTTTAACATCTGCATCCGCCACATATTTACCGTCACGGAGGATCGTCACATGATCACCGATCTGCATGATCTCTTCCAGACGGTGGGAAATATATACAATGGAAATTCCCTGTGCTGTAAGTTCTCTCATAATCTTAAAAAGAACATCTACCTCATTCTGGGAAAGAGAAGATGTCGGCTCGTCCATGATAAGAACCCTTAAATCATCATCCACAAGATTTCTTGCGATTTCAATCATCTGCTGCTGACCGACACGAAGGTCACCGACCAGTGTATCTACCGGAATATTATGTTCCAGTTTCTTAAGAACTTCTTCTGCTTTCTTGCGATGATAATCATTATCAAGTCCAAGACCTTTTCTTTTTTCTTTTGCCATGAAAATATTCTGATATACCGGAAGATTCGGGAATAAATTTAATTCCTGATGAATAATACCGATGCCGTGTGCTCTCGCATCCGATGTATTCCTGAAATAAACTTCTTTATTGTCCATGTATAGTGTGCCTTCACTTGGCTGCTCAATACCGGCGATCATCTTCATCAGAGTGGATTTTCCCGCTCCGTTCTCACCAATAAGTACATTAACTTTTCCGGTTAATAAGTCAAAATTAACATTATCCAGGGCTTTTGTACCAGGATAAATCTTGCTTATCCCCTCAGCATGCAGGCATACGCCTTCTCTGCACATATCTGCCATATTCGGTTCCCCCTGACTATTTTACATCTAATACTACGGTCGTGATCAACAATTCATCATTGCCGTCCACTGTAAATGTTCCAACAAATTCGATTGTTTTCCCGGAAAGACTTGCAGGATTTGCCGGCTGAATAATATTTGTGTCGATCGCTGTATGCAATTCCTGAGAAATTGCTGCCCACTCCTGCTGATTTGTGTAATTACCAAAGTTAACGATATCCAATGTATCACGTGTAGAAGAGCCTTTGTAAACACTTCCGATCTGGATCTTGATCACTTCCGGACCATCGTAGCCGTCCAGTTTTACTGTCATATAACCGGCTTTCTTTTCCTGATTGACTTCTTCAACAACGCCTGTGCCTTTTACCGCATAACTGATGGAGCCGGAAGTACCCATAGAATATTTTCCGTACTTATCAACTAATGACGCCAGGTCACCATTGGCTTCCTCAAGAAAATCCGGAAGTTCCACTGCTTTTTCCTGAATATTAACAACAGCTTCTTCCCATAAACCTGCTGCTGCATCTGCTGCATTAAAAGCAGCTTTTCCGGTATACTTTCCTTCTTCACCGATCTTAATTACTTTAACACAGCCTGTACATCCTAAGACTACCGCACAAGCAAGCATCAGAGCTATAATCTTTCTTTTCATGTTATCCCCCCATGTTTTTATTTATAGACTAAAAAGCCTTTTTATCGAAATAATAAACTATTTTTTTAAGGATCTTTGATTAAGAATAGGACCTTTTCAGGTCCTATTCTGTTTTTTCAAAACTTAAACATTACTTTTCTGTGTAAACGAATGTCTTTAAGTTTGCAACGTTATCTGCTGTGATAGCAAGACAGTCAACAAGCTGTTTTTCATCAAGACCTGTTGTACCGTTCTTGAGGTAAGCGTCAGCCTGTTCAACAGCCATTTCAGCGATTAAAGCGCACTGCTGTAATGCTGTACCTGTCATCTCACCTGCTGCGATGTAAGCTGCTGCTTCATCAGAACCGTCAACACCGATGATCTTGATATCGGATCTGCCAGCTGCTTTACAAGCTTCTACAGCACCAACAGCCATTGTATCGTTACCGCAGATGATACCTGTGATTTCAGGATTGGACTGAAGGATAGCTTCTGTTTTGTTGTAGCCTTCTGTCTGATCCCAGTTAGCTGTCTGCTGAGCAACCATTTCAAGTGTGTCGTACTGATCGATTACTTCATGGAATGCGGAAGAACGAACACCAGCGTTTGTATCGGATTCTTTTCCTAATAACTCAGCATATTTTCCTTCTTCACCCATAGCTTCAACCCATGCTTCAGCAATAGCTTTTGCACCCTGATAGTTGTTTGCTACGATCTGAGAAATTGCAACACCGTCAGCGTTGATTTCACGGTCGATAAGGAATGTTGGGATACCTGCATCTCTTGCTCTCTGAACGGCTTCAACTGTAGCGTCAGCACCTGCGTTGTCACAGATAATAGCTGCTGCTTTATCAGCGATAGCTGCGTCGAATAATTCAGACTGTTTTGTAGCGTCATCATCATGAGATACCACAACTGTTTCATAACCTAATTCTTTAGCTTTAGCTGCTGCTGTGTCAGCTTCTGTCTTAAAGAAAGGATTTGAATGAGATGGTGTGATGATGTAAATAATGTTTGATCCCCCACCAGGAAGTGCCTCTGCAGCAGCTTCTGTTTCAGCTGTTGTCTCTGCTGCTGTCTCTGCTTTTGTTTCCGCTTTTGTTTCTGTTTTTGAGCCGCCGCCACAGCCAACGAGAGCTGTCATAGCCATAGCTGCTACAAGAACTAAGCTTAACATTTTCTTTTTCATATTTTTTCTCCTCCTTGAAAAAAATAGTTATAT
>JAEDDO010000089.1 GCA_016298055.1 Frisingicoccus sp. | reverse complement strand
GACCCCTCTATTTATTTATGCGACACAATCTGAAAAATTATTCAGCCATTTTGATGTAGCCAGCAAGTCTTTCTTTAGCGTCTGCTTCAGTCTTAACGAACATATCTTCTGCGATTTCAGGGAATCCTTTCTTCAGAGAAGCGTAACGTGTTTCGTTCATCATGAATGCTCTAAAGTCTTCATACTTAGGCTCTTTTGTGGAATCAAGGATGAATGGGTTCTTACCTTCAGCTTTGAGAGCTGGGTTGAATCTCCACATATTCCAGTAACCACAAGCAACAGCTTCTTTAATTCTTGTCTGAGCTCCGCTCATACCGCCTTTGATACCATGGTTGATACATGGAGCGTAAGCGATAATTAAGGATGGACCTGGATAAGCTTCAGCTTCTTTAAGAGCTTTAACGAACTGACCCTGATTTGCACCCATAGCAACCTGTGCTACGTATACATAACCATAGGAAACAGCCATCATACCAAGGTCTTTCTTCTTCTGTTTCTTACCGGAAGCAGCGAATTTAGCAACAGCACCAACTGGTGTAGACTTGGAAGCCTGTCCACCTGTGTTGGAGTAAACTTCTGTATCGTATACAAAGATGTTAACGTCTTCGCCGGAAGCTAATACGTGGTCAACACCGCCGTAACCGATATCGTAAGCCCATCCGTCACCACCGAAGATCCACTGAGATTTCTTAACGAGTAAGTCAGCGTTTGCTTCGATTGCTTCGCAAGCAGCTTTAACTTCACCGTCGCACTGGCAATCTTTGATTGCTTCTAATAATGCAGCGGAGGAAACTTTAGATTCATCACCTAAGTTCATTGTTGCAAGCCAGTTTTCCATAGCTTCTTTTACAGAACCTGTAGCTTTTTCAGCTGCAGCTTTAACTGTATCAGCAAGAAGTTCTCTACGCTGTTTCTGACCTAAGTACATACCTAAACCAAATTCTGCGTTATCTTCGAATAAGGAGTTACACCAAGCAGGACCCTGTCCTTTGTGGTTCTTTGTATATGGCATAGATGGTGTGGAAGCACCCCAGATAGAAGTACATCCTGTAGCGTTAGCTACATACATACGATCACCAAATAACTGTGTAATTAATTTAGCGTAAGGTGTTTCACCACAACCAGCACAAGCTCCGGAGAACTCGAGTAATGGCTGTTCGAACTGGCTACCTTTAACGGAGTATTTGTCCATTGGGTTAGCCTTTGGAGATACGCTCATAGCATATTCCCAGTTAGCTGCCTGTGCAGACTGAGTGCTTGCTGGAACCATCTTAATAGCTTTTTCTTTAGCTGGACAAACGTTTACACAGCTTCCGCATCCAAGACAGTCAAGTGGAGATACCTGCATCTTGAAGGAGTACTGATCAACGCCTTTACCTTTACCAGGAACTGCACCAAATCCTTCTGGAGCTGCAGCAACTTCTTCAGCTGTTAAAAGGATTGGACGGATTGTAGCATGAGGACATACGTAGGAACACTGGTTACACTGGATACATTTTGATGCATCCCATTCTGGAACCATAGAAGCTACACCACGTTTTTCGTAAGCGGATGTACCGGATTCGAAATGTCCGTCTTCTCTTCCAAGATACATGGAAACTGGAAGGCTGTCACCTTTGCAAGCGTTCATTGGGATAACGATATTCTTAACGAAATCTGGGATTGTTGGATCTTCTTCAACAACTGGATCAACTGCATCAGCCCATTCAGCTGGAACAGGGATCTCAACAGCACCGTTAACACCAGCGTCAACTGCTGCGTGGTTCATAGCAACGATATCTTCACCCTTCTTACCGTAGGATTTAACGATAGCGTCTTTCATGTATTTAACAGCATCTTCAATCGGAATAATTCCTGTTAATTTGAAGAATGCAGCCTGAAGTACGGAGTTTGTACGGTTACCAAGACCAAGTTCACGAGCGATCTTTGTAGCGTTGATTGCGTAGAATTTAACGTGTTTCTGAGCAAGTGCTCTCTTAACGTTTGCTGGTAATTTTTCATCCATCTCTTCAGCTGTCCATTCTGTATTGAATAAGAATGTACCGCCTTCTTTGATATCAGCTGTCATATCATACAGGTTGATGTATGCTTCGTTATGGCAAGCGATGAAGTCAGCTGTCTTAACAAGATATGTGGAACGGATAGGTTTTTTACCAAAACGTAAGTGAGACTGTGTAACACCACCGGATTTTTTGGAATCATAGTGGAAGTAAGCCTGTGCGTAAAGATCTGTGTGGTCACCAATGATCTTGATGGAGTTCTTGTTAGCACCAACAGTACCGTCAGCACCAAGACCCCAGAATACGCAGCTTGTTGTACCTTCGCCGGCAACGTCAACTTCTGGAAGAACTGGTAAGGAAAGGAATGTAACGTCATCCACGATACCAATTGTGAAGTTGTTCTTTGGAGCATCAAGTTTGAGGTTTTCGTAAACAGAGATGATCTGTCCTGGTGTAACGTCTTTGGAACCAAGACCATAACGTCCGCCAACGATTGTAGCTTTCTTGTCTGCTCTGTAGTATGCAGCAAGAACGTCAAGGTAAACTGGTTCACCGATCGCACCGTTTTCTTTATCTCTGTCAAGAACTGCGATCTTTGTAGCTGTTTCTGGAATAGCTGCAAGGAAAGCTTCTTCTACGAATGGTCTGTACAGATGAATCTGAACTAAACCAACTTTTTCGCCTTTAGCCATTAAGTAATCGATTGTTTCTTTTGCTGCATCACATACAGAACCCATAGCAACGATAACTCTATCAGCCTGAGGATCACCATAGTAGTTGAATAATTTGTAATCACGGCCTGTCATTTCGCTGACTTTTTCCATGTATTCTTCAACAACTGCTGGAAGTGCATCGTAGAAACGGTTACGAGCTTCACAACCCTGCATGAAGATATCTGGGTTCTGAGCTGTACCACGAATTACTGGATGTTCTGGATTCAGAGCGTTCTTTCTGAATTCAGCCAGTGCATCGTAATCTACTAATTTAGCTAATTCATCATAGTCTGTACATTCAACTTTCTGAATTTCGTGAGATGTACGGAAACCATCGAAGAAATGAAGGAATGGTACACGGCCTTTAATTGCAGCAAGATGAGCTACAGCAGCTAAGTCCATAACTTCCTGTACGGAACCGGAACATAACATAGCAAAACCTGTCTGACGGCAAGCCATAACGTCTGTGTGGTCACCAAAGATGTTCAGAGCATGTGTTGCAAGAGCACGAGCACTTACATGGAATACTGTAGGAAGCTGTTCACCTGCAATTTTGTACATGTTAGGAATCATCAGAAGAAGACCCTGGGATGCTGTATAAGTTGTTGTTAAAGCACCTGTGGAAAGGGAACCGTGAACAGTACCTGAAGCACCTGCTTCTGACTGCATTTCAACAACGTTTACAGTCTGTCCAAAGATGTTTTTTCTGCCGTTAGCAGCCCATTCGTCTGTAACTTCGGCCATTGGTGAGGATGGTGTGATTGGGAAAATTCCAGCAACTTCTGTAAATGCATAGGAAGTCCATGCAGCAGCAGTATTACCATCCATGGTTTTCATTAATTTTGCCATTTTGAAAAAATCTCCTTTCATTTGTGTAGCATATCATAATGCATGTCGCATTATACTCCAATGATTATTTTAATACATGTTGAACAATATCGTCAAGGAATAAACGCATAAAAATTGTTCATATTTTAAAACAACCACACATAGAGGGTTCCATCTCTTCAGCAACATTACCCTCTTCTGGTTTACATTTCCAATGTTTATCCGCTTAAGGTGTAGAGACATCATCTGCTCCCGAATCATGCCCTCAGGCACCTTTTATAAACCTCTGAAAAAAGCAGATATAACATCAGAAAAGAGGTAAAGTAAGGCTAAGATAATGATGATCACAAAATTGCTCATTATGTGCCTGCCTGTATCGCTCTCGGCTTTATCCTGCACTTTCTGCGACTCACCTTCATAAGAGGATGTCTCATGAACGTCTTTTGTCCGGATATTCTTTATTTTAGACCTGCTTTTTACAGGTACAGACTTCACCGAACCGTCCTTTTCATAATCACAGGTATGTTCCTGCTGATGATATGAACAATCTGGGCCCTGCATCTGGTCTGTATTATAATGAATATCAAGATATAAAGGCTTCCAGACAAATGAATCACATGTATCGCAGTGATGCGCCTTTTTCATAGGCTGATCACATAAAGGGCAAATCCGTACTTTCATTACCGTTTCTCACCTTCCTTCCAGATACTTATATTTTACAGTAAATTGACTAAATAAACAAGTAAAAGTCTGCTTATTTTTTTCAAAAACAAGCAGACTTTCTATTATTCGATCAATCTTCTATTCCGCATCTTTCTTACTGAAGCTGATGCGTCCCATCTTGTCTTTTCCAAGACATTTAACTTTGATCACATCGCCAAGTGTCAGTACATCTTCAACACGGTTGATACGTTTCTTATCCAGTTTAGAGATATGAACCATACCTTCTTTGCCCGGTGCAAATTCAAGGAAGGCACCAAATTCTTTAATGCTGATAACTTTTCCGACATAGATTTTGCCTTCTTCAAAGTCAGAAGCGATCATCTGGATCATCTCGATGGCTTTGTCGATACCTTCTTTTTCAACACCGCAGACAGCAACTGCACCGTCATCTGTGATATCGATCTTAACACCTGTCTCTTCGATGATCTGGTTGATAACTTTACCTTTTGCTCCGACAACATCACCGATCTTCTGAGGATCGATCATGATCTGTCTGATCTTTGGAGCATATTTGCCGACTTCTTTACGAGGCTCGGCAATAGCCGGTGTAAGCACTTCATTAATAATGTACTCTCTCGCTTCTTTTGTACGGCGGATCGCTTCCTCAATGATCGGACGTGTAAGACCGTGAATCTTGATATCCATCTGAATAGCTGTGATACCGTCATGTGTACCGGCTACCTTAAAGTCCATATCGCCGAAGAAGTCTTCAAGACCCTGAATATCTGTTAATACTACATAATCGTCATCTGTGTCACCTGTCACAAGACCGGCAGAAATTCCGGCAACCTGTTTCTTGATCGGTACACCTGCAGCCATCAGAGACATTGTGGATGCACAGATACTTGCCTGAGAAGTTGAACCGTTGGATTCAAATGTTTCAGAAACCGTACGGATCGCATACGGGAATTCTTCCACACTTGGAAGCACAGGAACAAGTGCCTTCTCAGCCAGTGCACCATGACCGATCTCACGGCGTCCCGGACCTCTGGAAGGTTTTGTCTCACCTACAGAGTAGGATGGGAAATTATAATGATGCATGTAACGTTTTGAAGTCACATTCACATCAATACCGTCAATTTTCTGTGCTTCTGACATAGGAGCAAGTGTTGTCACTGTACAGATCTGAGTCTGTCCACGTGTAAACATAGCTGAACCATGAACTCTCGGAAGAAGATCGATCTCTGCTGCCAGAGGACGAATCTGATTCAGAGCACGGCCATCCGGACGTTTGTGATCTTTTAAGATCATCTTGCGGACAGTCTTCTTCTGATACTGATAAACAGCTTCATCGATCAGTTCAAGCCATTCTTCATTCTCAGCAAAGGCTTCAGCCAGTCTTTCTTTAATCTGGCGGATATTCTCTTCACGAACCTGTTTCTCATCTGTGAAAACAGCTTCTTCCATCTCTGCCGGAGGAACGATTTCTTTAATTGCTGCAAATAATTCTTCCGGAACAGCGCAGCTTGTGTAAGAATGTTTTTCTTTTCCACATTCTGCTACGATTGTATCAATAAATTTAATCACTTCCTGATTCAGCTCATGAGCTGCAAAAATTGCGTCGATCATCTGAGCTTCCGGTACTTCGTTCGCACCAGCCTCAATCATGATAACTTTATCACGTGTGGAAGCGACTGTCAGAGCAAGGTCTGATTTTTCTTTTTCATCTGCTGTCGGGTTAAATACAAATTTTCCGTCAACAAGACCAACCTGTGTTGCAGAGATTGGGCCGTCGAAAGGAATATCGGAAATACATACAGCGATAGCTGAACCAAGCATAGCAACCACTTCCGGATTCGCATCCGGATCCACACTCATAACCAGGTTGTTTAATGTAACGTCATTGCGGTAATCCTTCGGGAATAAAGGACGCATCGGACGGTCAATAACACGGGAAGTAAGAACCGCATGTTCGCTGGCCTTTCCTTCACGTTTATTAAATCCACCCGGAATCTTTCCGACAGAATACATCTTCTCTTCAAATTCAACACTCAGAGGGAAGAAATCGATACCCTCTCTCGGCTTTTCAGAAGCTGTTGCTGTTGAAAGAATAACCGTATCACCATAATGAATAAAAACAGCGCCGTTGGCCTGTTTTGCAACTCTGCCCACATCGACTCTCAATGTTCTTCCGGCAAGTTCCATAGAATAACTCTTGTACTCTTTTGACATATTAAATCTCCTTATCAAATCAATGTATTCACCGGATCTCATCGAAACTACTGAAAAAAACATGCCCGTGCATATGCTTTTCAGCGGTCTCGAAATGGAGATCCCTGTGAACGTTCACATGCAAATAGTGGGATGGAAAACTCCATCCCACTTCCTGAAATTATTTTCTTAATCCTAATTTCTGAACGATTGCTCTGTATCTTTCGATATCTGTCTTCTTAAGATAATCAAGCATACCACGTCTCTGACCAACCATCTTTAACAGACCACGTCTGGAGTGATGATCTTTTTTGTGAACTTTTAAATGCTCTGTTAAGTCACTGATTCTTGCTGTTAATAAAGCGATCTGTACTTCCGGTGAACCTGTATCTTCTGGTGTTCTTCCGTAAGTAGCGATGATTTCTTTTTTCATTTCTGATGTAATCATTGTATATATCCTCCTGAATTTTAAAATGCCTCATGCTAAGAACGGGCTGGAGTACCCACATCTGAGCACGGGTTAAATCTCATACCTCGCCATTATAGCACAGAGATTTTTTCTTGTAAAGATATTAATTATAATATTTATATAGCTTGCTTTTTCACAAAAAATAAGCTAATATTGTGAAGACATACACTATTAATAGAAAGAAGTGAACCGACTATGGAATTAAAATTATGGGGCGGACGCTTTACAAAGCAGACCGATCAGCTTGTACATAACTTCAATGCGTCCATTTCCTTTGACCAGAAATTTTATAAACAGGACATTGGCGGCAGTATCGCTCACGTGACCATGCTGGCCAAACAGGGTATTTTAACGGATGATGAGCGTAATACTATTATTGCCGCTTTAGAAGATATTAAACAGGAAATATCTGAAGGAACGCTTGAAATTCCTGCAACCTACGAAGATATTCACAGTTTCGTGGAAGCCACACTGATCGAACGTACCGGAGAAACAGGAAAGAAACTCCACACAGGCCGCAGCCGTAATGACCAGGTCGCTCTGGATATGAAATTATATACACGCGA
>JAEDDO010000088.1 GCA_016298055.1 Frisingicoccus sp. | reverse complement strand
TATAAGTATTTCGGATTCAAATTTCATTGACAAGAGCATTATAATAGAAGATTTCCTTATCTGTGTGCCGGACAATTTCTCCCCGCTCAATCAGATAATCCAGATGGGAAATGGTTTCACCGATCGCAAACCATTTTTGCTGTATCGGAAATTCGTCCCAGTTTTTGCCTCTCATGGACCAGGTCATTTGGGCACCGATCTGGCAGGCATTTAATCCCGGATTTTTTTGGATGATCGATAATGTTTGACGGATCCTTCGATCATGATGCTGCTGGATCTGTTGGATCCGTTCATATACATCCATATCATTGCCGCGGTGGCCCGGAAGAGTAAGATGAATGTCAAGAGATTGTATTTTTCTAAGGCTTTCAAGATAATTTCCGAGAGAATCATCAATGCCGCGCCACATGGTGATATTTGGTGTAATGTCGAATAATATGTGATCGCCAGAAAAAAGAATTTTTTCTTTTTTTAAGTAAAGACACATGTGTCCGGGGGTGTGTCCGGGTGTCCACAGGCATTCGAGAATATGTCCTCCGATGGAAAAACATTCATGATCCGAAACCGTTTCGGCACGGAAAAGATATTTCGGTGCAAAAGCCCGGGCCGGATTTACTTTCCGCTGGAGTTCAATCAAATCTCTGGAAAGACCTTCATGATAAAATTTTTCTTCCATCCATGGCCAGAAGGCACCATCATGTTCATTTTTTAAATAATTATAATCCACATCGCTCATGAGAACCCGGGTTTTATCTGTAATAATATCGTTTGTAAGCCCTACATGATCCGAGTGAAGATGGGTGAGAAATAGGGTCGTATGATCCATATCGATACACAGCTCTTTCAGACCGGCGGTCAGGGCCTCAAGACATTCGGGTTGATTAAATCCGGTATCGATGACCAGGTTTTCATCCGGAGTGCGGATGACGTAGCTGTTTAAAATTTTTAAAGGGTTGTTTGGAAGGGTGACGGGAATTTTGTAAATATCCGGATTTTTATAAATAAGCTCAGCCATAAGTTACCTCCAACAGAGTTTTTATTTAGTATACCATGTGTTTTTTATTTCTTCATTGTTTTTATGTATCTTTTTTTCAGTCCTGGTTCATACTATATAAAAACAGGAAGGCGGTAAGGTTGTGAAGGAAGAAAATGAAGAAGAAATGTTTGAAGAGGGTCAAATCGTTTTAGAAGATTCGGAGAAAAGAAAAATTCTATTACTGTCAATCATCGGGGAAATTGAGGGACATGAGGCGGCACCGGAAAAATGTAAGGCAACAAAATATGACCATGTTCTTCCACAACTGGCGGCTTTTGAGGATGATGATACCCTTGAAGGACTTCTGGTGCTTTTAAATACACAGGGAGGCGATGTGGACGCAGGTCTTGCTATTGCGGAGATGATTGCCACATTAAGCAAGCCCACCGTGTCACTTGTCCTCGGCGGTTCCCATTCTATTGGAGTTCCTCTGGCTGTTTCTACGGATTACTCTTTTATTGTAGAATCGGGGACACTCCTGATCCATCCGGTGCGTATGGGCGGAATGGTTATCGGTGCACCCCAGAGCTATGCCTATTTTAAACGGGTTCAGGACAGAATTACCGGTTTCATCGCAGGGCACAGTAACGTTACAAAAGAAAGACTTGAAGAAATGATGATGGACAATACGGAACTCACAAAGGATCTTGGAACCATTCTTGTTGGAAGGGAGGCAGTTCAGGCCGGTCTTATTGATGAGATTGGTGGTATTTCTTCTGCTATGAAAAAATTGAGAATGATGATTGAAGAAAAAAATTAACTCTAAAGAGGACCTGCAATGATCGGGTTCTCTTTTTGAATCAAAAAAAACTATTTTTTTGACAAAGGCTACGATATGTAGTATGATAAAAATAATTGAGTAAAATCAACGGAGGTAAATAAAATGAGTCTTTGGAAAGCAATTTTGCTGGGGCTTATTCAGGGAATTACTGAATTTTTGCCTGTCAGCAGTTCAGGTCATCTTGCGATATTCCAGTACATATTTAAAGTAAATACAGATACGGGCATGCTTTTTGAAGTTATGCTCCACCTTGGAACACTTATTTCTGTATGTATCGTTTTCTGGAAAGATATACGGAAACTTTTTATTGAAGGTATTCATCTTTTGGGGGATGTGTTTGCAAATCTTAAAATTAAGTTCAAAAAGAGTGATGAGAAGTATCGCCGTATTGTGACGAATGCTTATCGGAAGTTTGTACTTCTTATTCTGGCAACATCTGTGCCGACCGCTCTCATTGGTCTTATTTTGAATAATGTGATGGAAGCAGCGACGAATTCACTGCTTGTTCCGGGAATATGTCTCATTATCAATGCGATCATTCTGCTTGTTGTCGGATCCCTTCCGGGCGGCAAGAAGAAGGTTAAGAAAACTTCCTATAAGGAAGCAGCAGTGATCGGTGTGGCTCAGGGGCTTGCCGTACTGCCGGGTATTTCCCGTTCGGGATCAACGATTTCCGCATGCCTTGGCCTTGGATTTGACCGCAGTTTTGCTGTGAAGTATTCCTTTATTGCCTCTTTGCCGGCTATTATCGGAGCAAATCTTCTGGAACTTCGCCATTTCGGTGAGGCTGTTTCTTCCGGCGGAGAGATTTTGTATTATGTTGCCGGTATGATCGTAGCCGGTATTGCGGGATATATTTGTATTCGTATTATGATGCGGGTAGTGAGTGAGAAGAAGTTCAGTTATTTTGCTTATTACTGCGCAATTGTTGGTGTGATTTCACTTATTTTTCATTTTTTTATCATTAAATAGTCCATAATGATTGGAGTACTGCTGCGAAATGTCTTTATGACATTTCGTTTTGCTCTCTATTCAGATATTATTGAAGTTTGGGAGGAATTATGGAATGGCTGGAAAACAGCAAAAAACAGCCGGGAACAGAAAAAAATCGAATTCCGGTCGTAAAACGACAACAAGAAAAAAGACATCCGAAAAGAATAATAAACAGAGTATAGAATTGACACCGGAAGAACGTGAGCAGCAGCAGGGGATTCATGACGAGATTGTTGTCATTGCGATTTTGGCTCTGAGCATTCTGCTTATACTGAGTAATTTTAATTTATGCGGAAGGCTGGGTGTTTTGATATCGAATATCACTTTTGGTTTTTTTGGATATATGGCTTATATTCTTCCGTTTGCTTTCTTTTTTGGTATATCCTTTTTTATTGCCAACCGTGGAAACCGACTTGCAAAAATCAAGCTGACAGCCGCCATTTTTTGTTATCTGTTTTTTACTATTTTTGTGCATATGGTGACAGAGCCTTATGATGCGGGAGCATCCTGGTTCGGTGCTTTTAAAGAAAGTGCGGCGGAACATAACGGAGGAGGTCTTATTGGCGGTATTGCAGTGAAGATTTTTTATCCTTTACTTGGCACCGTCGGATGCTATGTGCTGGTTGCGTTTTTCATTCTTGTTTCCATTGTTCTTATGACTCAGAGATCTTTTGTCATACCATTGGGAAAAAAAGGAAAAAATGCCTATACAAAAGCTTCTATGCAGCATAGAGAGCAGAGAAAACTTCGCAGAGAACAGAAAGAAAGTGAGCGGGCTCTGGAGGGACCGACAGCTTCTGTTGAAGAGGTTCGGGAAAAATTTGAAAAGAAATCTTTGAACTTTGATTTTGGGCTGATAGCAAATACCAAAAATAAAGAAAAAGATATTGTAGAAGAAATTATTCTCCCATCCGGAAATGACGATCTGTTTTCAGAGCGTTCCGAAGATGAAACGGACAAAGGGATTTCTGAGGTATACATGGAACCGGCTGAAGAAGAGGATGTTTTTGATTTTCCGTCGGATATTCAGGTTATTCAGGATATATCCGAATCAAAAAGAGAAGGAAGAATCGGAACTGCTGACGGAGATATGCGCCCGATCGTCATTCGAGAGGATGCGCCGGAGCCGTCAGCGACAGCTGTAGCGAAGGCTTCAGCCAAGGCGGATGCTATGAAAGCGGATGCACCTACAGAAGAAGAAAAGCAGAAAACAGCGGAGCATATTGAGGCGGCACTGGAAAAGATGCCCGAATATAAATTTCCTCCGGTTTCACTTCTTGTTCGGGGAGAACAGAAGAAAAAGGCAGAATCGGATGCGAATATTCGTCAGACCGCATTGAAGCTGAAATCCACACTTGAAAGTTTTGGAGTGAAGGTTCAAATCACCAATTATAGTCGGGGTTCATCTGTTACCCGTTATGAGATCCAGCCGGAGCAGGGGGTAAAAGTCAGCAAGATTGTTAATCTTTCTGATGATATCCAATTGAATCTGGCGGGGGCCGATATACGAATCGAGGCACCGATCCCGGGTAAGGCTGCCATTGGTATTGAGGTTCCGAATAAAGAAAAAACCCCGGTTTTATTCAGAGATTTAATTGAAAGTCAGGAATTTAAAACAAGCAAATCTGATATCGCATTTGCCGTAGGAACCGATATCGGCGGGAAAGTTATTATGGCGGATATTTCAAAGATGCCTCATCTGCTTATCGCAGGTGCAACGGGTTCCGGTAAATCGGTATGTATCAATACGCTCATCATGAGCATTATTTATAAGGCAAAACCGGAGGATGTCCGTCTGATCATGGTGGACCCGAAGGTGGTTGAGTTAAGTGTTTATAATGGTATTCCGCATCTTCTTATTCCGGTCGTTACTGATCCGAAAAAGGCGGCGGGAGCCTTAAACTGGGCTGTTATGGAGATGACGGACCGTTATAAAAAATTTGCGGAACTGAATGTAAGGGATCTGAAAGGATATAATGAAAAGATATTGAATGCACAGTATCAGAGTCCGGATTACCCGAAACTTCCGCAGATTGTAATAATTGTAGACGAGCTTGCAGATTTGATGATGGTTGCTCCGGGAGAAGTGGAAGATGCCATTTGTCGTCTGGCTCAGTTAGCCAGAGCCTGTGGTATCCATCTGGTCATTGCGACGCAGAGACCATCTGTCAATGTCATTACAGGGCTGATCAAAGCGAACATTCCGTCAAGAATTGCATTTTCTGTATCATCCAACGTAGATTCAAGGACGATCATCGATATGGGCGGTGCGGAAAAACTTCTTGGAAAGGGCGATATGCTCTTTTATCCATCCGGATATCAGAAGCCGCTGCGTGTGCAGGGAGCTTTCATATCGGATAAGGAAGTTAATGATGTTGTCGCATATCTCCGGGAAAGCCAGAATAATCAGGTCAACTATAATGATGATATTACATCGAAAATTACAACCACAGCATCTGCAGAAATAGCATCCGGCAATGACCGGGATGTCTATTTTGTCGAGGCGGGTAAATTTATCATCGAAAAAGACAAGGCTTCCATCGGAATGCTGCAGCGCGTATTTAAAATCGGATTCAACCGGGCGGCAAGAATCATGGATCAGCTCTGTGATGCCGGTGTGGTCGGACCGGAAGAGGGCACGAAACCGAGAAAGGTCTTGATGTCTGAAGAAGAATTTGCAACCTATGTAGAAGAGACTTTATAGGCAGGAGGAAAAAAATGAAAACAGATATTCAGATTGCTCAGGAAACTAAAATGGAACATATTAAAAATGTAGCTGCCAAGCTGGACATTCAGGAAGATGACCTGGAGTTTTACGGCAAATATAAAGCAAAATTTTCAGATGAACTGTGGGATAAGATCAAAGATCGTCCAAACGGAAAATTAATTCTTGTTACTGCAGTTAATCCAACACCGGCCGGCGAGGGAAAAACAACAATCAGTGTTGGCCTTGGTGAAGCTATGGGCGTTTTAAATAAAAAAGCAGTTCTTGCACTTCGTGAGCCATCACTCGGACCATGCTTCGGAATTAAGGGTGGTGCAGCAGGCGGCGGATACGCTCAGTTAGTTCCTATGGAAGAGTTAAATCTTCATTTTACAGGAGATTTTCATGCGATTACTTCTGCCAATAATCTTCTTGCAGCAATGCTTGATAACCACATCCATCAGGGAAATGCATTAAGAATCGATCCGAATCAGATCGTATGGAAACGCTGCGTGGATATGAATGACCGTGCGCTCCGTAACATCGTTGTCGGCCTTGGAGCAAAAGCAGACGGTGTTGCTCGTGAAGATCACTTTGTTATTTCTGTTGCTTCTGAAATTATGGCAATTCTTTGTCTTGCAAATGACCTTGCAGATCTTAAAGAGATGCTCGGACGTATCATCGTTGCTTATAATTATGATGGTGAACCTGTAACAGCAAAAGATCTTAAAGCTGTCGGTTCTATGGCAGCTTTATTAAAAGATGCGATCAAACCGAATATGATCCAGACGCTGGAACATACACCGGCGATCGTTCACGGCGGACCATTTGCAAATATCGCTCACGGATGCAACAGTGTTCGTGCAACAAAGATGGGTCTGAAACTGGCAGATTATGTTATCACAGAAGCCGGATTCGGTGCTGACCTTGGTGCTGAGAAGTTCTTTGATATTAAGTGCCGTAAAGCCGGACTTACACCTTCCGCAGTTGTTCTTGTATCTACTGTAAAGGCAATCAAATATAATGGCGGTGTAGCGAAAGCGGATCTTGCACAGGAGAATCTTGAAGCACTCAAAAAAGGTATCGTAAACCTTGAAAAGCATATCGAAAACCTTCAGAAATACGGTGTGCCGATCGTTGTTACTTTAAATAAATTCATCACAGACTCTGAAGCAGAACTTGCTTATATTAAGGAATTCTGTGAATCCAGAGGCTGCGAATTCGCTTTGGCTGAAGTATGGGAAAAAGGCGGCCAGGGTGGTGTTGATCTGGCAAATAAAGTACTTGAAACGATTGAAAAGAAAGAAAATAATTTCAATGTTCTTTATCCGGATGAATTATCGTTAAAAGAAAAAATTGAAAAAATTGCAACAGAAATTTATGGCGCTGACGGTGTAACTTATTCTGCAGCAGCAAATAAAGCTCTGGCAAAAATTGAAGGCATGGGCATGGGAAATCTTCCTGTATGTATGGCAAAGAATCAGTATTCCTTATCCGATGATGCTAAGAAACTTGGACGTCCGACAGGATTTACTGTAAACATCCGTGAAGTTTATGTAAGTGCGGGTGCAGGTTTCGTTGTTGCCATCACAGGTACAATTATGACAATGCCAGGTCTTCCTAAAGTACCTGCAGCAGAAGCTATTGATGTGGATGAAAACGGCAATATTGTAGGATTATTCTAATGTATCAGGAGGAAAGACAGAGAATGGCACAGATTATTGACGGTAAGAAGATATCTGCTGAGATTAAAGATGAATTAAAGGCAAAGGTTGCCGCTTTAAAGGCAGAAGGAAAAGAAATTACATTGGCAGTTATTCAGGTTGGAAATGATCCTGCTTCCACAGTTTATGTCGGAAACAAGAAAAAATCCTGTGAATATATCGGAATTCGCTCATTAGCTTACGAGCTTCCGGAAGAAACGACAGAAGAAGAACTGGTTTCTCTCGTTGA
>JAEDDO010000087.1 GCA_016298055.1 Frisingicoccus sp. | reverse complement strand
CATCTGATCCAGGGCTCTGTCTGAAATCTCATTCATCATAATAGCCACGATCTTTTGAATATGTTCTTTCGTCAAAGAATGGAACACAATAATATCATCAATACGGTTCAAAAATTCCGGTTTGAAAATATGCTTGACTTCTTCCATAACGGCAGATTTCATCCGGTCATAATCCGCCTTTTCATCCGTCTCTGAGAAAAATCCCAGTTTTTTCGGAGTCACAATGTTCGATGCTCCTGCGTTGGATGTCATAATGATCACTGTATTTTTAAAGTCCACTTTTCTTCCCTGGGAATCTGTAATATGTCCGTCATCCAATACCTGGAGAAGTACATTAAATACATCCGGATGAGCCTTCTCAATCTCATCGAAAAGCAGGATGGAATAAGGATTGCGGCGCACTCTCTCACTGAGCTGACCGCCTTCATCATACCCCACATATCCCGGAGGTGAACCGATCAATTTGGATACACTGTGTTTCTCCATATATTCAGACATATCGACACGGATGATCGTGCTGTCAGAGCCAAACATCGCTTCCGCCAGCGCCTTCGACAATTCTGTCTTACCAACGCCTGTCGGTCCGAGGAAAAGGAAAGAACCGATTGGACGTTTCGGATCTTTAAGGCCTACCCGTCCCCGTCGAATCGCTTTCGCTACCGCTGTCACTGCCTCATCCTGTCCGATCACCCGTCTGTGAAGTGTCGATTCAAGTCGCATGAGCCGTTCGGATTCTTTCTCTTCCAGCTGTTTCACCGGAATCTTTGTCCAGCTTGATACCACATCGGCCACATCCCGGGCAGATACGGCAACACGACGTTTGTTCTTTCGCTCAATACTCTTCTTCAATGTCAATATCTTTGCCGACAACAGTTTCTGATCTTTGCCGATATCGGAGGCTTTTATCATATCTCCGCGAATAATCGCCTTCTCCTTCGCTTCCTCAAGCCGTTCATTCTCCTTTACCAGTTCCTGAAGCTCACCTGTTATCGTCATGGAAGAGAGTTTCACCTTTGCAGATGCCTCATCGATCAGATCGATCGCCTTATCCGGAAGGAAACGGTCATTGATATAACGGATCGACATCTTCACCGCCGTCTCGATCGCTTCATCCGTAATCGTGACCTGATGATGATTCTCATAGGCCGAACGAAGCCCCTCCAGAATGGCAATGGCCTCCGCCTCGGAAGGTTCATTCGTCATAACCGGCTGGAAACGTCGTTCCAGAGCTGCATCCTTCTCAATGTACTTTCGATATTCTTCAATCGTCGTCGCACCGATGACCTGAATCTCTCCGCGGGCCAGAGACGGCTTTAATATATTCGATGCATCCAGCGCACCCTCGGCACCGCCTGCGCCTATGATCGTATGGATCTCATCGATGAACAAAAGCACCTGTCCGTCTCTCTTCACTTCAGCGATCAGCCGTTTAATTCGTTCCTCAAACTCACCACGATATTTAGAACCTGCAACCATACCGGAGAGATCTAACGTCATCACCCGTTTATCACGTATCGAATCCGGCACATCGCCCTCTGCAATGCGGGCTGCAAGTCCTTCCACAACCGCTGTCTTACCGACACCCGGCTCACCGATGAGACACGGATTATTCTTTGTTCTCCGGCTTAAAATCTGGATAACTCTCTGTATCTCTTCATTCCGTCCGATGACCGGATCAAGTTTTCCCTCCGCTGCCAGTGCTGTGAGATTCATCGCATAACTTTCAAGTGCCGAATCTCTCTCTGTCTCTCTTTGAGATTCCAGATACTCCTTTGCACGCGCCACATCCATTCCCATGGATGCGAACAGCTCAGAGTAGATCTTCGGAATGCTGACACCAAGTGTATTTAAAAGACGAAGCGCAATACAATCCTTCTCCCGAAGAAGGGCAATGAGCAGATGCTCCGTACCGATACTCGTCTGATTCAGTCGGGATGCTTCCCTGCTGCTGCACTCAAGAACACGTTTCGCCCTCGGTGTATAGTCTGCCACTTCGCCTTCCATCACATCACTGTCATTGATCAGCTGTTCAATTAAATTTAAAATCTGTTCCTCCGTAATATCATTCTGTCGCAGGACCTTCGACGCAAGACCTTCCTCAGCACGAATCAATCCAAGCAGCAGATGTTCTGTGCCTATATAATTATGCTGCAGTTCTTCCGCGATATCTCTGGCAAATTCCACTGCCTTCTGTGCCTGCCGTGTCAAACGATACTGCATATAAAACCTCCTGTCTGACTCAAATGTTGTCTGTTATGTCTCATTATAATCGCCACATGCCATACGTTCAAATTCATCGTAAATCTCATCAACCATGGCATGTATATCATCTCTTTGGATATCTTTGCATATAGCTTCTGCCAGTACAGACTGAAGCATCGTCATGATCTGTCCTGTAGCCACCACCTGATCGTAGTCAATGGCCACCACAGCACCCTTTCGGCGATCCAGTTTAATATAGCCTTCCTGTCTGAGAACCGAATAAGCTTTATTCACTGTATGCATGTTGATGCCGATATTATCCGCCAGCTGACGTACAGATGGAAGGGAATCCCCTACCGTCAGCTGTGACGTGGCAATACCCATGATAATCTGATTACGAAGCTGTATATATAATGCTTCGTCACTGTTAAAATCAATCTTAATGATCATATCATCACCCGAATTCTTCGTATCTTTTGAATCGTTACATCTGTTATATACATATTATAACAATATTCGGATAATGTCAATCCTGCAGATAGGGAATCATATCCCCAAGTGATGCAAACACGCCATCCGGCCGGACATCAAACAGCGGAATATCTTCTTTTTTCGTCTCCCCGCTCAGCACAAGAATACCCACTGCTCCATTATTTACCCCGGTTGCCACATCTGTATAGATCCGGTCTCCGACAAATGCGATCTCTTCTTTTTTATATCCTGTTCTCTCAATGACCATATCCAGTGTCTCGCTGCAGGGTTTTCCAAGATACTTCGGCTCCACCCCCGTAGACAATGTGATGGCTGCACACATGGCGCCGCAGTCCGGAATAAATCCGTCCTCTGTCGGACAATTGATATCTTTATGTGTCGCAAGGAACAGGGCTCCCCTGCGGATATAGGTGCACACTCTTTCAAGCTTCTCATAAGTCAGTGTCATATCAAAACCGACAACAACAATATCCGGCATATCCTGCGTCAGGCGGATACCCGCATCCTTAAATGTCTCTTCAAGTGCCGGTGTACCTGCAAGATAAACGGTTTTATCCGGATAGTTTTTCCGTAAAAATTCTGCTGTGACATCACCGGATGTCATAATATCTCTCTTCGAAATATGACAGCCCATACGCTCTAATTTTTCAATATACATTGAACCGTTTTTGGATGAATTGTTTGTAAAAAACACAAAATCCCTTCCCGTTTCTTTTACCTTTTTAACAAAATCCAGTGCACCCTCGATCATGTTGTCACCGAGATAAAAGGTTCCATCCATATCTAACACAAATAACCGGATATTTTTTAATAATTCCTGCATATTACCTGTCTCACCCTTTTCCTTTGTTCAAAAAAAGAGCCGATATGGTTTATCGACTCTCTTTTTTCTCAATATTATACATGAATTATTATGCTTCATCAATAGCTTTTCCGATATCATGACGCATATATTTATTATCAAAACTTACCCATTCGGTTGCTTTATAAGCATTGGCACGCGCTTCTTTCAAATCTGTACCTTTTGCAGTCACACCGAGAACACGTCCGCCGTTTGTCACAATACCTGCATCTGTGCGTTTTGTACCTGCATGGAAGCAGTAATAACCTTCATGTTCCTTAAATGTATCCAGACCACTGATAACAAATCCTTTATCATATTTTACCGGATAACCGTCGGAAGCAAGTACAACACATACAGCTGCATTATCTTCAAATTCCAGCTGGATCTCATCCAGTTTGCCATCGATACAAGCTTCAAATACATCAACGATATCTGTCTTCATACGCGGAAGAACAACCTGTGTTTCCGGGTCACCGAAACGTGCATTATATTCAAGCACCTTCGGTCCGTCCTGTGTCAGCATAAGTCCGACAAAAAGAATACCAACAAAATCTCTTCCTTCGGCTTTCATTGCTGCCATCGTCGGCTTGTAAATGTTTTCTTCACAAAAAGCAGCGATTTCCGGTGTATAGAACGGGCTTGGAGAGAATGTTCCCATACCGCCTGTATTTAAGCCCTGGTCACCATCCTGTGCACGTTTATGATCCTGTGCGGAAGTCATCGGAACAACATGGGTACCGTCACAGAAACACAGAACAGATACTTCCCGTCCTGTCATAAATTCTTCGATGACCATACGGTTTCCGGCAGATCCGAACTGTTTGTCTTCCATAATGGATTTCACGCCCTCTTTTGCCTCTTCCAGTGTATTGCAGATAAGAACACCTTTTCCGAGTGCAAGGCCGTCTGCCTTTAATACGATCGGCATTTTTGCAGTTTCAAGATATTCCAGTGCTTTTTTAGGATCATCAAAATTCTCATAAGCTGCTGTTGGAATATTATATTTTTTCATCAAATCTTTTGAGAAGGCTTTGGAACCTTCGATCATAGCCGCAAGCTGTCTCGGTCCGAAAACTCTCAATCCTTTTGCTTCAAAAGCGTCGACAACGCCGCCGACAAGCGGATCGTCCATACCGATCACGGTAAGATCGATCCCTTTTTCCATTGCAAAAGCAGTTAATTTATCAAATTCCATTGCACCGATATTTACGCACTCTGCATATTCTTCAATACCTGCGTTGCCCGGTGCACAATATATCTTTTCAACCCGTTTACTCTGAGCTACTTTCCATGCGATAGCATGTTCTCTTCCGCCGCTTCCAACAATCAGAACTTTCATGCTGTTTCCTCCTCTATGATAACATGTCCGTCAACGACTTTCACACAGCCGGCTGCAATCAGATCAATTGCCTTCGGCATGATTTTCCATTCCGCTTCTTCCATAATTCTTCTCTGAAGCACTTCCGGTGTATCCCCCGTCTTTACTTCCACCGCTTTCTGAAGAATGATCGGACCTGTGTCTGTTCCTTCATCCACAAAATGTACGGTTGCACCACTGACTTTTACACCACGGGCCAGAGCAGCTTCATGCACATGGAGGCCGTAATAACCGGTTCCGCAGAAAGACGGAATAAGTGACGGATGAATATTGATGATCCGGTTTCTGAAGCTTCGGATCATCTCCGGCGGGATAACGACCATAAATCCTGCCAGTACAATAAGATCCACTTTCAGATCCAGAAGGGTATCTAAAAGGACTTTATTGAACATATCCCTGTTCTCGAAATCCTTTGGTGAAATACACTGAGCCGGAATGTGATGCTTTGCCGCACGTTCCAGTGCTTTTGCATTCTTATTGTTCGAAATGACCATGGCAATCTCTGTATTTCGGATCGTTCCATCCTCAATGCGGTCAATAATGGCCTGGAGATTTGTTCCTCCGCCGGATACAAGTACTGCGATTCTTAACATAATGTCACTCCTGCTTCACCTTCAACTGTTTCACCGACCACATAAGCTTTTTCGCCGGCTTCTTCAAGTAAAGCCAGAGCTTTATCTGTATCTGCAGGATCAACAGCGATAACCATACCGATACCCATATTGTATGTGTTGTACATAACTTTTTCTTCAACATTGCCTTTTTCGGCCATTAATTTGAAAATTGCAGGTACTTCATAGGAATCTTTATGTACAACGGCATGTACACCTTCCGGAAGCATTCTCGGAATATTCTCGTAGAAACCGCCGCCTGTAATATGGCTGCATGCTTTCACTTTAACACCGCCGTTTTTAAGGCTCTTTAATGCTTTTACATAAATCTTTGTAGGTGCAAGAAGTGCCTCGCCGAGTGTTGTTCCAAGTTCATCATAATATGTTTCAAGGGATTCTTTTGTCATTTCAAAAATCTTACGTACAAGAGAGAAACCGTTGCTGTGTACACCGGAGGATGCGATACCGATCAATGTCTCGCCGCCTTTTAACTCTTTACCTGTAATTAAATCTTTTTTATCAACAATACCAACAGCAAAACCTGCAAGATCGTATTCATCTTCCGGATAGAATCCAGGCATTTCTGCTGTCTCACCACCGATCAGAGCAGCTTCTGACTGAACGCAGCCTTCAGCAACACCGCTGACAATTGTTGCAATCTTTTCCGGATAGTTTTTGCCGCAGGCAATATAATCCAGGAAGAATAAAGGTTCTCCGCCGGCACATGCAATATCATTGACACACATAGCCACGCAGTCAATACCGATCGTGTCATGTTTATCCATAATAAATGCAAGTTTTAATTTTGTTCCAACACCGTCTGTACCGGAAACAAGGGTCGGTTCTTCCATATTTTTAAATTTATCCAGTGCGAAAGCTCCGGAAAAGCCACCGATATCTGTAAGTACTTCCGGTCTCATTGTTCTCTGAACAAATTTTTTCATTAATTTCACTGATTCGTATCCAGCTTCAATATCAACGCCTGCGTTCTTGTAATCCATAAATTTTTTCCTCCTATTTATTCTACCGGATATTTTCCGGTAAAGCATGCCATACATAATGTATCTTCTGTACCCTGACAAGCTTCCAAAAGTCCTTCAACAGACAGGAAAGCCAGTGAATCGGCACCAATCATATCTTTGATATGTTCTGTTGTCACATGACTTGAAATAAGTGATGCCTGATCCAGATCAAAACCGCCAAAATGACACGGATATTTTACTTCAGGAGCTGCCACACGGACATGGACCTCCTTCGCCCCCGCATCCTTAAGAAGATCGACCAGGATACGCCCTGTTGTGCCCTTGACCATAGAATCATCCACAACAACGACCCGTTTGCCGCAGACACGGCTTTTGATCACTGCAAGTTTCATCGTTACACCCCGACGTACCATATCTTCTGTCGGCTGTACAAACTTATTGCAGTGGAATTTATTTTTAATAAATGCATCTTCCAGAGGAAGACCCATTGCTTTTGCATATCCGGAAGCAGCAGCAAGACCTGAATTCGGCACCCACACGATGACATCCGCATCGGCCGGAGCTTCTTTTGCAAGTATACGCCCCATCGCTTCCCTCGCTTCAAATACTTCCACACCGCCAATCACACTGTCCGGTCTGGAATGATATATATATTCATAAGAGCATAAGGCTTTTTTCTCTGATGTCTGAGACATGGAAGACTTTATTCCGTCCTGATTGATCGTCACGATCTCTCCCGGAAGCACTTCCCGGATCACCTCAACATCCAGTTCGTTAAAAATACATGTCTCCGATGAGAAATAAAGAGAATTTCGCTTCTTTCCAAGAATCAGAGGCTTCATTCCAAAAGGATCCCGAACACCGATGATCTTTCTCGGTGTCATGACGAGAAGCGAATATCCACCCTTAAGCTTCGGCATAATATCAGCGATTGCTTCTTCAATCGTCTCAAACCGGTTTCTGGCTCTTGAAATAAGAACCGAAATGAT
>JAEDDO010000008.1 GCA_016298055.1 Frisingicoccus sp. | reverse complement strand
CGTTCGGAATCCTCATCCGGAAGATTCAGTTTTCCTTCTTCCTCCATCTTCTCAAAAGGCGTATCCGGCTCAATAATCAGGCTGTAGGCAGAAATGTGTTCAGGTTCCAGCAAAAGAACCTGTTTTAACGTCTGCCTATAAGATTCTTCTGTCTGATTTGGCAGTGCCGTCATCAGATCCACATTTATATTATGAAAACCGGCCTCCCGTGCCCATTTAAAGCTCTGCAAAAAAGCTCCGTAACTGTGAATACGTCCGAGGGTCTTCAGCTCCTCATCCGATGTGGACTGAAGTCCGATACTCAGTCGATTAATTCCGCAAAAACGCATGGCTTTCAGTTTTGAAAGTGTCAGTGTACCCGGATTCGACTCCATCGTAATCTCCGCATTTTTCTGAATCGAAAATGTCTCCCTTAATGCCGCCATCACCTGAAAAATCTGTTTTTCTGACATAAGACTCGGTGTCCCCCCGCCAAAAAAAACAGAAATCACCGGACGGTGCCTCAACGTTTTTTTTCGTCCCCATTCTCCGATTTCCCGGCACAATGCCTCAATATAGTTCTGGGGCACAGGCTCTTTCCTCGAAGGAAGGCACGGTGTGCCTTTGAGTCTCTCATCCTCTGTTCCAAAGGACAGAAAATCACAGTACAGACACTTTTTTACACAGAAGGGTATGTGGATATATAATTCCAACGGTTCTCTCTGCATTCTCTGTCTCCTCCTTTTCTTCTGTCCATTGTAGCACATAATATTTATGTATAACAGAAAAACAGTGTCAAAAATAACTGGTAATTTAAGACACTGTTTTCCATCTTACTTAACTTTATATTTTTTAAAGTTTACGGAGGACTATTTCCATTCAAATACACCGCGGTCAAGTACCGGGCGATTATTTTTCGTATCAACAAACTGGAAAAGTGCTTTTCCTTCTTCTTCTTTCCAGATATGAAGTGCAACCGGTGTATCCGGAAGTAAAACATTACGCATCTGTGCAGCCATACGTTTCACTCTCTCAGGTTCTCCAGGAATTAAAGCATCAATGGCCATACGACAGGAGAATCCGAAGGAACAGAGTCCCTGAATGATCGGCTGGTCAAACTTATACTCTTTTGCATAGTCCGGGTCTACATGAATAAGATTTGTATCACCTGTCAGACGGTAAAGAAGATTCTGGACAGGGGAAATGTAATCTTCCACAACGAAATCCGGTTCTCTTGCAGGTATCTCAATCGGGTTCTTCGGCATTGGTTTTCCTCCAAAACCGCCGGCTTCATGGAAGAAAGTTGTCGAATAGTTTGTACATACAAGATTGCCTGCCTCATCACGAACGTCGACCTTTGTTTTTACAACAGCGCCCTTGCCTTCACCTCTGTCGTAAACATCCGTGATCTGATCCTGCCACTGGAAAGTACCTTTGATCGGATCAATCGGACGATGCCAGATAATCTCATGGTCCATATTCAAAAAAGCAACCGTCGGCTTAATGATCTCATCCGCAAGCATCGAAGCCGGAAGCGGCATCCACTGGTAAGGTTTAACATTTACCGTTCCCCAGTAAGGGATCGTTCCATAAGTCGGAATTGCTTTCAGATATTTCTCATAAGTATAATGAAGATCTTCTCTGTGTGCACCGACAGCAAGTGCATATAATGCAACATCACGCCAGTTATACTCCAGATAACGCGGTTCCATCTTCTTGCCAACCAATACTTCCTCTAAATTTACTTTCGTCATAATACCCTCATCCTTTCTTTTTTCTTTTAATTAATAATTATTTACAGCAAATTTTATTCCAAATTATTAAAATTAAAAAATCCCGCTGAAAATAAGCCTTTTTCCAAAAAATCCTTTGAATTTTCGCAAAAAACATATGTCATTTTTTATAATCTGTGTCATTTTTTCACTTTTTGTGATATCATAAAGACAATAATTTTGCAAAGGAGAACGTTCACATGTCAGATGATCACCGCTATAAACTCATTTTTGAAGAATTGATGGACAAATCCGAAGATGGTTTCATTGTCATTGACAGCCACGGTATTATTACGGATATCAATGACAAATATTGTGATTTCCTCGGACGTAAAAAAGAAAATATTCTTGGTCATCCTATTGAAAAAATCATTTCCACCACCTCCATGTACGATGTCATGAACCGGAGACAGCGCGGAGACGATGCGGGCAGCATCTACATGCACCCCTATGTCGGAAGTGAAACAAAAGAATCCCGCCACACCTATGCCATCGCCAACCGCTTCTGTATTTTTGATGAGAATGAACAGCTCATCGGTGCCATGGCCCAGATGAAATTTAAAGAACGCTCACTGGATATTGCTCAGGAAGTTCTGAAAGCAGAACATGCCTATTACAAATCCGAATATCAGAATCAAATGCTCCACACAAGCGGTTTTGACAAATATATCGGCAATGATCCCAAAATCACTGCTCTGCGTCTGATGGGATTAAAAGTTGCAAAAACCGATTTTTCTGTCCTCATCACGGGAGAAACCGGTACCGGAAAAGAGCTGATCGCCAAATCTATCCATATTGAAAGCAACCGTGCCAATGAACCGATCGTGTGCGTGAACTGCGGTGCTATACCGATGGAACTTATGGAATCTGAAATGTTCGGATATGAAGAAGGTGCTTTTACAAGTGCACGAAAAGGCGGTAAAGTCGGTAAATTTCAACTTGCAAATCACGGAACCCTTTTCCTTGATGAAATCGGAGATCTTCCCCTTCCGCTTCAGGTAAAATTGCTCCGCGTCCTTCAGGAACATGAAATTGAACGTGTCGGCGGAACGAAACCGATTCCTGTAGATGTACGTATTATCGCAGCCACCCGAAAAAATCTCCAGCAGATGATGGAAGAAGGGACTTTCCGTGCCGATCTCTATTATCGTCTGGCCGTCGTGACGATTGATACCATTCCGCTCAGAGAACATCCGGATGACATTATGCTGTATGCCAATATGTTTCTGCAGCAGCTGAATTTAAAATTTAAAACAAATGTTATCTTTTCCAGCAGCGCAAAACGCTGTCTTTTGAAATATAACTGGCCGGGCAATGTCCGTGAGCTTGACAATGTCATCTCCAGTGCCTTTATATCCAGTGACCAGCGCATCATCGGTCTTTCCGATCTTCCTTCAAAAATTTCAGACGCAGCTTCCAGGTCAGGCCACCCGGATCATATTCAGAATTCTTTAAAAGACCGGGTCAATCTTTACGAAGCCGGACTGATTCAGGATGCCTTAAGACAATGCGACTACAATATGTCCAATACAGCTCGTTTTCTTGGCATCGAGAGGAGCCTCTTATATAAAAAGATGAAAAAACTGGATATTGTCATAAAAAAAGAAGTGTGTCATAAATGACACACTTCTTTTTTATTTCTCATCCAGCTTTAATACTGCCATAAATGCCTTCTGCGGAACTTCCACATTACCGACCTGACGCATACGTTTCTTGCCTTCTTTCTGTTTTTCAAGAAGCTTACGTTTACGTGAAATATCACCGCCATAACACTTTGCAAGCACATCTTTACGCATGGCCTTGACCGTCTCTCTCGCAATGATCTTGCTTCCGATCGCAGCCTGGATCGGAATCTCGAATAAGTGTCTCGGAATCTCTTCTTTCAGACGCTCACACATCCTGCGTCCCCGCTCATAAGCCGAATCCTTATGAACAATAAAGGAGAGTGCATCCACCTCTTCACGATTAATGAGAATGTCCAGTTTGCACAGATCCGAACGGACATAACCTTTCATCTCATAATCGAAGGATGCATAACCTCTGGAACGGGATTTTAATGCATCAAAGAAATCATATATGATCTCATTGAGCGGAAGATCATATTTTAAAAGTGCACGGGTTTCTTCCATATATTCCATACCGAGATAAATACCGCGGCGTTCCTGACAAAGCTCCATGATCTGACCGATATACTCTGTCGTCACCATGATCTCCGCGCCCACAATCGGTTCTTCCATATACTCGATCTCCGACGGATCCGGCAGATTGGTTGGATTTGTAAGATCGATCACATCACCATTTGTCTTATGCACCTTATAAATAACCGAAGGTGCGGTTGTGACAAGATCCAGGTTATACTCTCTCTCCAGTCGTTCCTGGATAATTTCAAGATGAAGCAATCCCAAGAATCCACATCGGAATCCAAAACCTAAAGCAACGGATGTCTCCGCCTCAAACTGAAGTGAAGCATCATTGAGCTGAAGTTTTTCAAGCGCATCCCTAAGATCCGGATACTTTGCTCCGTCTGCAGGATACATACCGCAATATACCATAGGGTTTACTTTTTTATATCCCGGAAGTGCCTCTGAACAAGGATGTTCCACATCTGTGATCGTATCACCTACACGAGTATCTTTTAAGTTTTTAATGCTGGCTGTCATGTAACCAACCATACCCGCCGATAATTCATCACAAGGAATGAACTGACCCGCTCCAAAATAACCAACTTCCACTGTTTCAAACTCAGCTCCCGTTGCCATCATACGCACACGGGTTCCTCTTCGTATTGTTCCTTCCTTCACACGGAAGAAAACAATAACGCCTTTATAGGAATCATAGATCGAGTCAAAGATCAGGGCTTTAAGAGGAGCCTTTGGATCTCCCTCCGGTGCCGGTATCTTCTCAATAACCTGCTCCAGCACCTGATCAATATTAATACCGTTTTTCGCTGAAATTAACGGTGCATCCTGAGCTTCAATACCGATCACATCTTCAATCTCATTAATAACCCGCTCCGGTTCTGCACTAGGCAGATCGATCTTATTGATGACCGGCATTACATCCAGATTGTGATCCAATGCCAGATACACATTGGCCAGTGTCTGAGCTTCAATCCCCTGTGCCGCATCAACAACCAGAATTGCGCCGTCACAGGCTGCCAGACTTCTGGAAACCTCATAATTAAAATCCACATGTCCCGGTGTATCAATTAAATTAAAAATATATTCATTGCCATCTTTTGCTTTATATACAATACGAACAGCCTGAGATTTAATTGTAATACCCCGCTCACGTTCCAGATCCATATTGTCAAGGACCTGTGCCTGCATCTCCCTGCTTGTCAACGTTCCCGTCATTTCAATAATACGGTCCGCCAGGGTGGATTTCCCATGGTCGATATGAGCGATGATACAAAAATTACGAATCTTACTCTGATCTGCTGCCATCCTGGTCATGCCTCCATTCTATTCTTACTCATAGCATTATCTGCTCTTTCCGAATAGTATAACATGAGGACACTTATTTGTCATATATTTTTTCCGGCACAAGTGCTACTTCATTTTTTTCAGGAAAAGTTCTCTTAAAAACGACAATGGCTTTAAACATATCCCCGTCAATATGAATATGGAAGGTTCCGCCGCATGCTTCGGCAAAACTTTTGACAATGGCAAGTCCCAGCCCGTGTCCTTCGGTTGTTCGGCTTGCATCGCCCCGGGTAAATCGCTCTGTTATCGTCTCCTCCGTAAAATTCATTTCATAAGAAGAAGTATTTTTTATAATAGTGGTAACGTTATTCCCATCACCAAAGGCATCAATAAAAATCCGGCTTCCCTCCAATGAATATTTCAAAGCATTTTCAATAAGATTCTGATAAACGCGATAAATTTTCTGTCCGTCCGTAAGCACATACAGCGGTTCTTCCGACAACTGCTTTCGGATCACCCGGTTTGACGCAATGATCCTTTCCTCCATATCCCCCATCGTCTGACGGATCAGCGTACATATATCGACCATCTCTATATGCAGATCCATATTGCCGCTCGTCGCTTTAGAAATTTCAAAAACTTCCTGGATCATATATTTGAGACGCTCCGATTTTTGTGACAAAATATCCACATAATCTCTCGCTTCATCACTCAATTCTGTTTTCTTAAGCAGATCAATATAACCGATGATGGATGTCAGCGGTGTTTTCAGATCATGGGAAACATTGGTGATCAGATCCACTTTCATCTTTTCACTTTTTACCTGGCGTTCAACACTGCTGTTCAGATTTTCATAAACATGCGTCAGATCTTCTCCCGCAGCGTAAAGCATGGAATCATCGGGGACTGCGCTCTCCTTAAGTGTATTACCGTCAGAGACCTCATGTATTTCTTTTATAAGAATTCCCACATCATCCATAAAACTTTTGTGCTGATGAAGCCATATGAAAATAATGACCGTCCCCGCTATAATAAAGAATGCGATTAAAAGCCGCATAGCGCCGCCGGATATCACACACAGCATACTGAGAAGAGCAATCATGACCAGAACGCCGGAGAGAACCGTCATCTCTTTATATACTTTTTGCTCAAATGCATATTTCTTCTGATAATTCAGACGTTTTTTCCGATACCACTCCCGTAAACGGATACAGTAGGATTTCAGAAGTACGGATTGACGCATCTCCGGCATTTTTAAATGCTGGATGATAATCATGAGAAATGCCACATTGACAGCCGCAAGAGGCAAAAACAAACCAACAAAACGTTCATCCGCAAAATAGGTTCCCGCCCAGTTCCCGTCCCAGTCATAATAGGACATGATACAATAACCCAGACCAGCAGCCAGAATGAACACGGATATCAGAAATATGACGCCATAAAACAGGATGAGAACATCACAGTTCCATCTTTTAAACCAGTTCATGAAAAAAGGTCTGGTCGTGTCCCGGTCAATCCGTTTAATGAGGCTCACCCACAAAAAAACATTGACTCCCACACAAAAATAAAAATACAATGCGGTCGTATATATATCATAGTACATCCATGATATAAACACATCCGCCAGTACTGTCAAAAAGACAACCGAAAGTATGTACAATCCTCTCATCGACATACACTTGTCCCTCAAATACCAGAAAAGCCGTTTTAAAAGTCCCGGCTTTTTCGGCCCGTACATCTCATACTTTTTCCATCTTATAGCCAATACCCCACACCACCTTTAAATATTTTGGATTTTTCGGGTCAATCTCTATCTTCTCGCGAATTCGGCGGATATGTACCATAACTGTATTCTCCACGGCATAGGCATCCTCATTCCATACCCGGCTGTAAATCTCCTCCGCTGAAAACACCCGCCCCGGATAGGACATCAGCAATTCAACGATCTTATATTCTGTTGCAGTGAGCCGGACTTCATCTCCTGTCACATACATCTGTTTTTGATCCTTATTCAGGACCAGATCACCGAGATGGATCTCTTCACTGCCCGGTTCCATATCCTTTGCAGATCCCAGTGTCATATACCTGCGAAGCTGAGCTTTTACCCGGGCCACCAGTTCTTCCGTACTGAAAGGCTTGCTCACATAATCGTCTGCCCCCATAGAAAGTCCGATAATCTTATCACTCTCCTCCGTCTTTGCCGATAAAATGATGACCGGAATATTTTTTGTTTCACGGATCTTCATAAGTGCAGAAAGTCCATTCAGCTTTGGCATCATCACATCCATAATGATCAGATGGACCGCATGCTCCACAATAATATCCAATGCCTCCAGCCCGTCATAAGCTTTCAGTGTCTCATATCCCTCAAGTTCCAGTAATTTCGAAATTGCCCGAACAATTTCTCTGTCGTCATCCACCACAAGGATGGTCTGTTTCTTCATCTGTCTATCCCCCCGATACATATCTTTTGTTACCAATTGTATAGTAACAATATTTTTTAACATATCCATCTATGTTTTTCTTTCAATTTTCTTAAGTTCTCTCTCCAGTATAGCCTATTTCTTCCACAAATACAAATACCGCAGATAAAGCTTTACTTTCCCGATAATACAAGATAGAGCATATCCGCCAGAAGGGGCATGGCATTCTGAACTTCTTCTACTGTATTTGTCTGGGCACCGCATTCTACCAGAAGACTTCTTGGCCGGATATGTAAGTTATACTGATAGGATCTCAGATAAATACGACGCATTAAATCCGGGTAATATTCGGCCGCTTTTAACTGAAGTTTAAAACTGAATGCCAGATTCTCCGTCAAATATTCATTTTGAAGATAATCGATCGGACCGCTCGAAACAGTTCTGCAAAGGCCATTCAAAAACATGAGCTGGGCTGTATCCTTTCCATTTATATTTGTCACAAGACGGGTCTCATCCGACACACCATCTCTGTGAAGATCAATAATCACCTTAATTGAAGGATATTCTTCCAGAACCTCCCTCACCCGTTCCTCCGCATAAGTATAGGCACTGCTCCTGTCAATGACACCGTCAATGATATCAAAAGTATCGGTCAGGTGAATGGTCGAAATTCCGTAGCGCTCCTGTAGATTATCTTTTAATGTTTCTCCCAGTCCGACAACCGTATCCTCCCACCTTCCGCTGCGGCTGTCCGCAAAGGCTTCCTGGGAATGGGTATGATAAATCAATACCTTTGGTTCCTCTCCGTTCAGATCGATCGTCAGATCCATATCAAAAAAAGTTTCTGCATCCAAAAGCCCATCGGCATAAGTTGTACTGTCTACCGCATAAAACTGACTGACAAAATAATTATAATCCTGCAGCATATCAGCGGTATACACGATCCCCTGTCCGTCGTATACAGGTCCGATCACATCCTTCACTGAATCATCGTCCATGGACGCTGCTTCCGGATGATTTTCCGCATAAATTGCATCCAGAACACTGTCCGAGGGATAGATCTCACAAATGTCCGGATTTAGTAATGCCGTTTTTTCTTTTTCAACCAGCCACAGGGGGACAAGCCCGCCGACCATACCGTCGGAAATACGGTTTAGCCACCCTGAAACTGAAATTATGCCCTTTTTTCCATATACAACAGGATTCACACTGTTCAAAAACAGATTCTTTCCCGTCAAAAATCCGGTCATCCATAAAAAAATGAAAAGTATGATGATTTCACTTATATAAAAAAGCTTTTTGCCGAATCTCATTCCCCGCCTCACTTTATACATTTTTCAGTGGTGCCATTATCATTATTATATGATTCCAATAAAAAGCTATGACAGGGAATGACAGATTTGATTGATCGACTCAGACAGGGTATAACTCATCTGTACGATAATCTCATCAATATTTTTTGGCGTTACAAACATATGCATCATCTCGGGAGCCATCAACTCCCGCATAAGCTGATAGCGCTCCTGATCGTCAAAATAACCGACACTCTCCTGAATTTTTTCCGAAAGACCGGTTTTTGTCTGATTCAATACTTCCAGAAGATTTCCTACCGTATCATTGACAATGGTCGCCGCATCGATAACCGTAGGGATCCCTATAGCAATCACCGGTATGCCCATACTTTCCTCGTTGATGCCAAATCTCCGGTTTCCAATGCCTGAACCGGGGGCGATGCCTGTATTCGTGATCTGTATGGTTTTATTCAGACGATGCGCACTGCGGGCTGCCAGAGCATCAATGGCGATCAGCACATCCGGTTTTGTCATATTCACAGTTCCTAAAAGGATTTCTCTTGTCTCTATACCTGTCTGAGCCATAACTCCCGGAGACAGGGCACTGACACATCCCATCCCTCTTGTAATATCCGACGTTTTTCCGTATTCTCTGATGAGATGCCGTGTGATAAAAAGATGTTCTGCCACCATCGGCCCCAGTGCATCCGGAGACATTTCTCTGTTTCCGATTCCGGCCACAAGAATTTTTTTATTTTTGATGTCCGGTATGAGCTTTTTCAGCTGTCGAGCCACCTCACCCGTAATTTCTCTGTGATAGCTGACATCCGTCTGATCCAGCATAGGAACCTCAAGTGTAATATACTCACCGATATCTTTGCCAAGTTTTTCTGCACCCTCCGCATTTTCCACGATCACCCGGGTAATATGAATCCCCGAAGTTTTTCCCTCTTCCTCATATATTCTTACCCCTCGAAGTTTTTCCGTCTTATTAAACATCTCTGCACTCTCAATAGCCAGATCCGAACGCACTGAACTGTTCATACTCTCCTCCGCCTTCTCATTTTCTTTTATTTTTTCCAAAACTTTTTATATTATGTATTGACAATTTGACATTATTCTCTTATTATATAGGGGTATGTTTACATTAGAACGTCCGTGTCCGGCTTTAATGAATATACGCATAAAAATATTCAAAACATAGGGAGGTGCCCAGATTGGCTAATATCAAATCCGCAAAGAAAAGAATCCTTGTAAATCAGACAAAGGCTTTAAGAAATAAGATGACAAAATCCGCTGTTAAAACTGCTATCAAAAAAGTAGACGCAGCTATCGCAGCGAATGACAAAGAGCTGGCTAAAGCAGAATTATTAAAAGCTACCAGCGCTATAGATAAAGCAGCATCTAAAGGAATCTACCATAAAAATACTGCTTCCAGAAAAATCAGCCGTATGAACCTTGCTGTAAACAAAATGGCTTAAGGATACGTTGATTTCAACAAACAGAATGATAAAGAACTGAGATCTGCACCCTCATATCTCAGTTCTTTTTTATTGTAAACAAAGGAGAAAATTTATGGATAAACGAAAAGAAGCAAACTTGCGTGTCAAAAGAAATATTGTCCGCGCACTGACCGAACTCATGCAGAAAAAAAATTATTCCGATATCTCTGTCTCCGAAATCACTGCTCTGGCCGGTGTATCCCGTATTTCTTATTATCGGAACTATGACAGCAAAGAAGATATCCTTACTGAAAGTCTGGAGTCACTGATGACACATTTTTCCGAAGAAATCAACCCGCTTCCGTTACACACACCTTCAAGGCGGGTCATGTCACGTTTTTTTCATGTTGCCCGCGAAGAAAAAGACCATTTCATGCTGCTCCATCAGGCAGGTATGGACAGCCAGCTTCAAAATGGTCTTGATGAGTTTATCCTCTCCTGCCCCCACTTTCCTTCCCTTGACCGAAGACGTATCTATCCGGCCTATTTATTTTCCGGTGCTCTCTTTCGCCTTCTCATCCGATGGTACGACAATGATATGAATGAAAATGATACCGAACTTGCCAACATCTTCTGTCAATACATGGATGGTCTTCTTTAGGCAGAAAATTGTATGATCAAAAGTTCCACCGCCATGCGGTCATTTAAACGCCCTGTTTTCACATCTTCTTCCCGCTCTACGCATATCTGAATGCTTTTTCTGAGTTCTTCAAGGGAAAATCTCTGGCACAGGGTTTTATTTTTACGCACAACAAAATCACGGACACCCATGCGCTCCGCAATGACATGATCCGGATAACCTTTGCTCTGCAGATCTTTTATCTGATATAACTGATTAAACTGTCTTGTGATCCAATAAAGTATACGCATCGGTGCTTCCTTCTGGGCGATCAGATCATAATACAGCTCAAGTGCTTTTGACTGCTGCTTTTCGGCAACAGAACGGACCATATCAAATACCTGACTTTCTGTGTAGACAGTACACACTTCGTCAATATCACCGACGGTGATCTCCTGAGCTCCATCTGTATAAACAACAAGTTTATCCAGTTCTCTTCGTATATTCTCCATATCCGTATCAATACGTTCAAGAAAATGCCGCATCGCATCCTCCCGCATAAACCTCTGTTCTTTTTTTAGAATTCCGCTAATCCAACGTATGAGCGTACGCTCATCCGGTGCGGTCATATTCGCCGCATACCCCAGAGAAGATACGGTTTTAAACAGTTTATTCCGCTTGTCCACATCTTTCTCAACAAACAAAAAACAAGTCGTCTCAGGCTTCTCCTTTAAATATCCGGCCAGTTCTTCCTGGGAGGATGAAAAAAATCCGCTGTTCTCGACAAGAATCAAGCGTCTTTCGTTAAAAAAAGGAAGGGTTTCACCCACATCGATAAGCTCTTTTACAGAAATCCCTTTGCCTTCATAATAATTGTAATTCATCGTATCATCACCGATCAGGGCTTCTCTCATTCGATCTTTATATTGTTTTCTCAAATAATCCTCTTCGCCATAAATCAGATAAACAGATTTAAACTGACCGGACTTCATATGCTGACTAAGTATCTTCAAACTTCTCTCTCCTTTTTTGAATTACCCCTTCATTATATAATTAAACATCCTGCATTTCAATCTTTCTTTTTGTATCCACTGAGACTGTATCCGTCCCTTCTAAACCTTACCATAATGGCTCCGTATTTTTCAGTCGATACCCACGGACAGTCTATCGCCTTCAACCGTTCAATCACTTCTTTATGCGGATGTCCGTAAGGATTATCTTTTCCGCAGGATATGACCGTCCATTCCGGCTGTATTTTTTCCAAAAAGGCTTCACCCGTACCGGTCGATGAACCATGATGGGCGGCCTTTAAAACATCCACCTCAGGCAAGGCACCTGATTCTACCAGACAATCTTCTCCCTTTTCTTCAATATCCCCGGTGAGAAGCATGGTAAATACCTGTTTTTTCTTCTTCCGGCTTACATATAATACAAGAGAATGATCGTTTTTATTGCCTGTCATCTCCAGTGCATCCGGATAGAGGCAGATCATTTCAAAATTTCCAGCACTCACCTTGTCACCGGGATGCATTTCCTTTACATTGATCTTCCTTTCCTGTGCCTCTAATCGTATCTTGTCAAGCGTTTCATCCCCATTCACGTCCGGAAGCAGTATCGTTCCGATCTTCCTGTTTTTTTCAAGAGCCTCCTCAATCCCTGACACATGATCCTTATCTCCATGAGACAAAAACCAGGCTTGGATTTTTTCAACACCGTAATACTTTAAAACCGGCTCAATACGATATTTATAAACATTTTTTACATCTGAACTGCCTCCGTCAACAAGCACCGCCTGTCCCTTCTCTGTTAAAATACAAATACCGTCTCCCTGCCCCACATCCATAAAAATAATCTGATCCTTTGGAAACCTTAAAAGCAGGAGAAATAAACATCCGAAAACAAGGAGAGCCTGACCTGTTTTCCTTCTTTTCCCGACGAGAAAACTCCCACATACAAAAATCGCAATAAAAATGATCATCTGCCACAGCTCCGGTTTTCCACAGACAATCGCTTTTGAAGGCAATTTATGAACAATCCACAGCAGTCCATCCACTGCTTTCAAACAAATTGTTCCCACAAAAGCTCCCGGTTTTCCTAAGAGGGTCCCAAAAATTCCCGCCGTAAAACTTAAAGGCACGATAAATGAAATCAACGGAATCATGAAAAAATTATAGAAAAATCCCAAAACCGGAATCTCATACATGGTCCAGAGTATGACCGGGAGCGTCACAATAAAGATGCCTGCCTGAACAAAAATCGGTCCCGCCCATCCTCTTTTTTTATTTTGCAGGCAACTTTTTTTCATCCATTGACCAAATTCCATACCAAAAGCCGCGCCAAAGGAAAGCTGAAAACCGACCGAAAACAGACGTTTCGGATGCCACAAAAGCATTATAGCCGCTGTCAGAACAAGACTCGTCACCCCATCCGTCCGTCTTCCCAGCATTTTTCCGATAAGCCCGAGAAGCATCACGCCCATCGCCCGGATCATCGAGTCCCCAAAATCGGTCATATATCCGTAAGCCAGCATAGCCCCGACAGCAAGAAGGGTCGATATGCCGACAGTCACGGTTGCTTTACGCAGACGCCGGTAAATTTCCATGGCCACAAAGGACAAATGGAGCCCGGAGGTGACGACCAGATGCATCCACCCGTTTTTCTGATAATATTCCTTAAGGTCTTCCTGAAATCCGGATCTGTCCCCCAATACGGCCGCTTTTATGACACCCTGACCTTCTTCGCTCATATGGGCTTCATAAAAATCCGCGATGGATATTTTCAACTTTTCCAGCCACCGCAAATGCCTTGTTAAAAATCCACCCTCACTTTCAAGGATCATCTCCTTTGACCATATTTTATAAACCACTCCCTGAGATTCATAATAAGTTTTCTCATCAAACTGACCCGGATTTGAAGCTTCTGAAAAAGCCTCTGCCTCCCCGCTCACAAAATATGCCTGTCCCTTAAAGTATTGACTATTTTCATCCCCTTCCTTCTTTACGATCACCAATACAGCTCTGCCGTCTTTATCTCTCACATAGACAAAGACGCTCTGTTCCTTTTCCTGTACTTTATATACGGTTCCCTGAATTTCTCCGACCAATTCACAAGGTTCCCTTTCCTGAGCCATCATACGACAAAATCCGACAACAAAAAAGACAGACAGTCCTAATACATATGTAAAAGAACTGTCTGTCCATAGAACGATCATTATTCCAATGATCCATACTGCGGGAAGACATAATAATCCATACCTTCCGAATGCAGCAGCAATCACTCCGGCCACCAAGGCGATACCCATGCCTGCCAGTGGTCTTCTCATTATTTATTCTCCTGTCTCTGTTTCTTTTTTTACTGTTTCTGTTGTAACTTCTTCAGAAGCTTTTGATGAATTTTTATTTTTTATAAGTTCCTTTTCGATATCATTGTTTAAAGCCGGATCCTTTGCGTCTCCATTATTTTTTTCAGGCACATACACCATCGACATATCTCTTTCAAACAATCCGTCAATTCGCATATTCTCCACAGAACCTTCAAAAATCTCTCCGTCGATCAAAAACTGGACCCGGGTAATTCCGGGTATATGGGTCAGCGTATTGACGATCGAATACACATTCAGCGAAAAACTCTGACCATTGATCCGTTCAAAAAATTTATCATCCAGATCCACATAACAGATACCTTCTTTAACGCTGACTTTATTCACCGTTATATCCGCAGATAAAGACGGTCTCAGTCCTTTTGTGATCGGTCCGGAAATCAGGCTGTTGACAACGGCTGTCTCAAGATTAATCTTGCTCAGATACTTTACGATCACATCTTCTGCCTGCAGCTTTGTTCCGTCTTCACCGACAAAATACATGGTCACATAATCTTCCCGGACATACTCCATATTGCCGCTGATATTATCCACAAAATCCCGCCCCCGCATCAAAAGCAGGCTTCCGTCGGATGCCGTCAGTGACTCTTCACCGATAACAAACGAGACATATTGTATCTCATCACTGAACTGGGTCAGAGTCTTTACAATTGCCGCCCGTGTCAGTATTTCTCTTGATGCCGTCATTTTCTTATAGGATGGATCAAAATAAATAACAGCCACATGGTTCACACCGTCATAGGTATAATCCACAACCTTGACATCGCCTGCAATCACACTCTTGTAGGCTTTGTCCGACGGCTGCTGTGCCAATCCTTCGATACACTGACCAATCAGATCATTCGGATCTGAAGCCGTAAACTCATAGGAAGTCTTTGACAATTTTGTCTCCGCCAGATTCATCTGGTATATACCTCTGGATGCTTCTGTCATCGTTACTTCCGCCGAATCTTCATTTTTCAGAAAGGACAATATCCTGACACCTGTGCTGCAGCCTGTAGCCGAACCTGCAACAACACAAACACAGACAAGCAAAAGGATCGAAAACTTAATTCTTCTCACTTTTTATCCCTCCTGCCTCAGCCATATGTTTCATTGGAATACGCACAACAAAGGTTGAGCCCTTATCTTCCTCACTCAGAACTTTTATAGCCCCATTATGCATTAAAATAACATTTCTGGTGATGGCAAGTCCAAGTCCCGTACCGCCTGTCTCCCGTGACCGTGCCTTGTCCACACGATAAAAACGTTCAAAGATCTGATCCTGATATTCTTTTGGTATTCCGATTCCCGAATCTGCCACCTTCACATAAAAGTATTTATGATCTGCGTCAAGAGACACCTTGACCCATCCGCCGGCCACATTATATTTAATACCGTTTTCCACAAGATTTGTAAAGGCAAGCGTCATCTTCACTTCATCACACTCTGCGGAAACCGAACGAAAGCTTTCAAATACAAGTTCAATATTCCGCTTCGCAGCAATCGGTTTGAGCCGTTTTAAAATCATCTCAAGCATATCGTTGACATTGACCATCGAAACATTTAAGTCCGCTGCCGACTTATCCATCTTTACGAGTGCAAGCAAATCATTGATAATCTGATTCTCCCTGTCAATTTCCACGACAATATCCTGCATGAATTCTTTATAGACTTCATTCGGAACATCTTCCTGCATATTGAGCGAATCCGCCAGCACTTTAATGGATGTGATCGGAGTTTTCAGCTCATGGGATACATTCGAAACAAATTCCTGTCGTGAATCCTCCACCTTCTGCATCTTTCCAAGCATCATATTAAAAGAATCGGATATAGTCTTGATCTCTGAAAATCCTCTGAGATGAATCTCCTCGTCAAAATGGCCTTCCGCCATCCGGTCAATTGAATTCGCTACACGCTTTAACGGTTTTGTAAAAATATTGGCTATAACAACAGATAACAATATACACAAGCCGACCAGTGCTGTCGTAATGCCATTATAAGAACGGCCGATGGAGTCACAGGTCTTTATAATATCCGAAGTGGATGCATAGAACAGGATCACACCGAGCACGTCGGATTTGTCTTCTGTAGCAATCGGAACAGCCATCTCAAGCATACCGTCATCTTTATTATAATTGCGGATACTGTTTCCGCCCATCGCCTCAATTGTCTCCTGAGAAATCGACGTCATACCATCCAGCGTCCCATAGGTGTCTTTGACAATCGTATAATTTTTATCAATGATCAGAATGCGTCCGTTATACAGAGAAGCACTCTGGCTCATATCCGCATGAACGGGCTCTCTGTTATCACCTTTAAAATAACTCGTGCGGATAATCTGGTTGGAAAGAATAAGCGCATAATTCGAAAGCTCATTCATTCGCCGCGTACGAAGCTGAGCTTCAATATTATCCAGTGCCACCAGACGCATAATAAATAAAGGGCTGATAGTCACTCCGATCAGAGCAACTACCAACCATAAACGCATACTATATAAAAAATTGTTTTTTTTCTTAGTTCTGGAAGAAATAACCAACACCCCATTTTGTATGTATATAACGCGGCTCACTTGGATTGACTTCCACTTTTTCACGCAGACGACGTACATGAACATCTACCGTGCGGACATCGCCCGGGTAGTCATATCCCCAGACAAGATTCAGTAAGTTTTCCCTCTTGTATACTTTATTTGGATTGGTAATCAAAAGCTCAAGCAGATCAAATTCCTTTGCCGTCAGATTTACTTCTTTTTCTCCAATGAATACTCTGCGGCTGTCAAGGTCAATGCGCATCTCTCCGGATGTAATCATACGAGGATTGACAACCTCAACCTGTTTTGCTCTTGTCCGGCGCATGATCGCCTTAATTCGCGCCTTTACCTCTAAAATATTAAAAGGTTTTGTAATATAATCATCTGCGCCATATTCGAGACCAAGAATCTTATCCATATCATCACCCTTGGCCGTCAGCATAATGATCGGTACGTCTGAAAATTCCCGAATCATCTGACAAACTTCAAACCCGTTTAACTCAGGAAGCATAACATCAAGCAAAATCACATCATAAACATTCGCCTGAGCCATCTCCAGAGCCTGACGTCCGTCATAAGCCACTTCAACAGACATGCCGTCCTGTTCAAGACTATATCTTATTCCTTTTACAATCAGCTTTTCATCATCTACTACAAGTACCTTTTTCGCCATCATTCTCACCTCAATTTATCGAAATCCGGTCTTTAATTTTTTCATAAACGCCCTCTTTAATCCCGGGAACATCCATCAATGCTTCCAGGCTGCCGAAAGGGCCGTGACTCTGCCTGTATGCTACTATGGCATCTGCCTTTGACTCACCTATGCCGGGCAGCGTCATCAACATCTCCCTCGTTGCACTGTTAATGTTCACAGCTCCCTGTGGTACCTCTGCTCCTGCCGTCTCTGTCATAGTCTCAGCTTCTTCCGGTGATGGAATGTAGATCTTCTGCCCGTCCTCCAGCTTCTGTGCCATATTGATCTTTGTCACATCGCTGTCCGGCAGAAGGCCCCCTGCCATCTCCACTGCCTGAAAAAGGCGATCGCCCTCTGACAGAACATACACGCCCGGATTCTTTACCCGACCGCAAACATAAACATAAATTAAAGCCTTCGTATCTTCTTCCTGTAACATCTCGCCGGTCTGCACAGTTTCTGAACCTTCACCGGTCTCAAATACCACTTCTTTAGAGGCACATGCGGTGAGGCCGAATATGACCATGCAAAAACACAGCATCCTGAAATTTTGTTTTCCTGACATCCTATCCTTCCTTTCGAACAGTGATGCCAATAAAATCATACATATCCATTCTATCGAAAACTTAAAGTTATTACAATATGTTTTTGAATTTTTTACAATTTTTTTAATAACATATTTTTACATCATTTGACTCGCCCTGTTTTTAAGATTTCCACTTGAAAATAATGATACCTGCAACGGCAATAAGCATCCCGATACATTTCGACCATTGAAAGTCAACCTTTTCCATGCCAAAAAGACCGAAAAGTTCAATCAGATAAGCCACTGCCAGCTGAGACACAACAATGATCAATGCAGATTTTGCAGGTCCCAGCTGACTCATGCTCATGATGACTGTCAGTGTGATAAAGGCACCGATCACACCTCCCAAAAGCATATATTTAGAATCAATCTGAAACAGTCCTGTAAAGGATTTTCTGTCTCGAAGAAACCAGGCACCAAGACACACAATAAAAGCTGTCCCCTGTACCCAGCTGTTGGCTACCCACAGACTGGTCTGTTTTGTAAGTCCCGTATTAAGCACGCCCTGAATACTCATCAGCGCACCGGAAATCAACGCAATGATCCATCCCCACATAATCTATGTTACCTCACTCATCTTTTTTCATAGTATATCTCCTCTATCCCGGATTTATACAAAGAAAAAGGCTGTTTTGCCCATTCACAGCAAAACAGCCCGATAAACTAAAAGATCAGCCTTTTAATACATCCTCTAAAATTTCAATCATCTCATCCACGTGATCTTTTGTAATAACAAGAGGCGGAACAAAACGAATAATATTTGTACCGGCAGAAATAAGAACAAGTCCTTTTTCCAGAGCTTTCGATACATAACCTCCGACAGGCACATTAAATTCCAGTCCCCGCATCAGACCAAGTCCCCTTGTCTCCTTCACAACATCGTATTTATCCACCAGTTCCTGAAGTTTCTGATCAAGATATGGCGCAACTTCATTCACGTTGTTGAGAATATTCTCGCTTTCAAACAGGTCAAATACTTTGCTGACCGCAGCTGTAACAAAAGGATTTCCTCCGTAAGTTGAACCGTGATCCCCCGGTTCTAAAGCTTCCTCTGCCTTTTTGCCCACAACAAAGGCACCTACAGGCACACCGCATCCTAATGCTTTTGCGGATGTCATCACATCCGGAAGAATGCCATAATGCTGGTAGGCAAACATCTTACCTGTTCTTCCCATACCGCACTGGACTTCATCAAGAATTAAAAGAATATCCTTCTCGTCGCATATACGGCGTATTTCCTGAATAAATTCTTTCTGTGCCGGATAAATACCGCCTTCACCCTGAACGGTCTCAAAAATGATCGCACAGGTCTTTTCATTGATCTTTGACTTTACATCTTCCAGATCATTATAATTTGCGAAGACAATATTGCCAATGCCCGGCTGAAAAGCTTCTCTGTAATGGAAATTACCTGTTACGGACAGGGCACCCAGACTCCGTCCGTGGAAAGAATGTTCCATAGCAATAATCTCATGATCCGTACATCCGTCTTTTTTAAATGCATATTTTCTGGCAACTTTAATCGCACCTTCAATGGCTTCTGTACCGCTGTTTGTAAAAAAGACTCTTTCCAGACCGCTGGCTTTTACGAGCTTATGAGCTGCATCTGCCATAGGTTCCGTATAATAAAGATTTGAAATATGCATTAATTTATCAATCTGGGCCTTCAGGGCATCATTATAGGCTTCCACATGATATCCGAGAGCATTTACAGCAATGCCGGCTCCGAAATCCAGATACTTTTTCCCCTCTGTGTCATAGAGGTATACGCCTTCTCCATGATCAAATGCAACAGGGAAACGATTATATGTATGGATGATCGCCTCTTCCGCATAGGCTTTAAATTCATCATTCACCATTGTAATACCGTCCTTCCTCTTTGCTAAGAATAGCTGTACCGATACCGCGATTTGTAAAGATCTCCAATAACAGACAATGCGGAATACGTCCGTCCATAATATGAACCCGTGAAACGCCATTGTCAATGGCATCAATACAGTTGTTTAATTTAGGAAGCATGCCGCCTCCGATAAATCCGTCTTCAATCAGCTGATGAGCTTCATCGATCGCCAATTCTGAAATCAGTGTGGAAGGATCACTCGGATCCTTATATACACCCTCAATATCTGTCAAAAATGCCAGTTTCTCCGCATTAACCGCTTTTGCAATGGCACATGCCGCATCATCTGCATTAATATTATAAGTCTTGAAATCTTTATCCATTCCAATCGGACATACAATAGGAAGAAAATCCTTTTCAAGCAGATCAAAAAGTACTTTTGGATTTACATCTGTAATTTCTCCGACAAATCCGATATCTTTGCCATCCGAATATTTTTTCTCGACAGTCAGCATACCGCCGTCTTTTCCGCTGACACCGACAGCTTTGACCCCCAGCTCCTGAACGAGCTGAACGAGACTTTTATTTACTTTATTCAATACCATCTCCACAATTTCCATTGTGTCTTCATCAGTCACACGGAGACCGTTAATAAATTTCGGTTCCATACCTACTTTATTTACCCAGCGGCTGATTTCCTTTCCGCCGCCATGAACGATGATCGGCTTAAATCCTACCAGCTTTAACAACGTAACATCCTGAATAACACGTTTTTTCAACGTCTCATCCACCATAGCGCTGCCGCCGTATTTTACAACAATGATCCGGCGGTTAAAACGCTGGATATATGGAAGTGCTTCAATGAGAACCTCCGCCTTTTCAAGATATTTATTCATATCTGCATTCATATCGATACTCTCCTTAACTGCGGTAATCCGCATTGATCTTTACATAGTCATATGTCAGGTCACAGCCCCACGCTGTCGCTGTTGCCTCACCCATCTTCACATCGGCGATTGCGGTCACTTCCGGCTCAGAAAGAATCTTTGTCGCTTCTTCTTCGCTGTAACCGGTGGAAACGCCGTTTTCCATAATTTTGATCTTTCCGGCCTTGCTCTCAAAATACAGATCCACAATCTCCGGATCAAACTGTACACCCGAATATCCCATGGCACACAAAATACGTCCCCAGTTGGCATCATGTCCGTAAATAGCTGCTTTTGTCAGACTGGAAGTGACAACCGACTTACTGAGTGTCACTGCATCTTCTTTTGTCTTTGCACCGACGATCTTTACTTCAAAAAGGGCTGTGGCACCTTCTCCGTCTCCGGCAATTTTTTTGCAGAGATAGGTATTGACGATATTCAAAGCCTTTTTAAATGTTTCAAAATCTTCGCCCTTTTCTGTAATCTCCGGATTCTCAGCCATACCGTTGGCGAGAAGAAGAACGGTATCATTTGTAGACGTATCTCCGTCAACAGAGACCATATTGTACGTATCTTTAATATCCTCGCTCAGTGCTTCCTGAAGCAGTTCTTTCGATATTGCCGCATCCGTTGTGATAAAGCCGAGCATCGTGCACATATTCGGATGGATCATTCCGGAACCTTTGCACATTCCTCCCATAGTCACCTTTTTGCCGCCGATCGTAAATTCAACTGCGATCTCCTTCGGAATCGTGTCTGTCGTCATGATCGCCCGGGCTGCCTCATGTCCGGCTTCTATCGTTCCCTTCTTAATCTCTGCAAGTTTTGCAGATCCTGCTTTAATTCTGTCTATTGGGAGCTGCATGCCGATGACACCTGTCGATGCCACAAGCACACTGTCTTCGGAAATACCAAGAACCTTTGCGGCACCGCTTGCTGTCTCTTTGCAATAGCCAAATCCTTCCACACCGGTACATGCATTGGCAATACCTGAATTGATAACGACCGCCTGTGCGTATGGATGATTTTTGACAATATCCTGATCCCACTTAACCGGAGCTGCCTTTACAACATTTGTTGTAAATGTTCCTGCAGCCACACACGGTTTCTCACTGTAAATCAGCGCCATATCGGTACGGCCTTTATATTTAATCTCTGCTGCTGTTGCTGCTGCTTCAAATCCTTTTGCTGCGGTTACTCCGCCTTCAATAATATTCATCATAAACCTCTCAATCTTTATCACGGGAACATCGGAACCAGATTCAGTCCTTCGTCCTCATTCAGTCCAAAAATAAGATTCATATTCTGTACAGCCTGTCCTGCTGCACCTTTCACAAGATTATCAAGCGCACCCATCATAACAACCCGATGTGTTCTCGGATCCACTTTAAAGTTGATATCTGTATAATTGCTGCCCTCTACCCAGCGTGTTTCCGGACATACGCCCGGTTCAAGCACACGTACAAACTTTTCATCTGCATAATACTTATTATAAGCTGCACGGATCTCTTCCTCTGTAACGCCTTCTTTAAGAGTCGCGTAAGCTGTCACAAGGATACCTCGGTTCATCGGTACGAGATGCGGTGTAAAATTCAGAAGAATTTCTTCTCCTGCCGCATATCCGAGCTGTTCTTCAATCTCCGGAGTATGACGGTGGGATGTCACACCGTAGGCTTTAATATTCTCATTGACTTCACAGTAGAGATTGTCAACTTTTGCACCACGGCCCGCACCGGATGTGCCGGATTTCGCATCAATAATAATCGAATGGGGATCGATCAGTCCTTCCTTCACCAACGGATAGGCTGTCAGGATCGAACAGGTTGTATAACATCCCGGATTAGCGATCAGACGGGCCTTTTTAATATCTTCTCTGTTGATCTCACACAGACCGTACACCGCTTCCGGAATAAATTCCGGTGAGGCATGCTTAATTCCATACCACTTCTCATATACAGATACGTCTTTAATACGAAAATCTGCACTCAGATCAATAATCTTAACTTTTTTAAGCACATCCTCGCTCACAATCGAAGCACACATGCCCTGAGGTGTCGCTGTGAAGATCACATCAACTGCTTCTGCCAGTTCATCCATATTATCATCCTGACAAACATTCTCAACGATCTGAAACATGTTTCGGAATACGTCATAATACTTCTTATCTATATAACTTCTGGAACCATACCAGACAATCTCAACATCTTTATGGCCGAGCAATAAACGCACCAGTTCCTGTCCGGCATATCCCGTCGAACCAATAATACCTGCTTTAATCATCATTCTCTCCCTCTCTTTAGAAATGTCTTTTCCTATAATAATACAATTTACCCTGCATGTAAAGACATATTTTTAATAAATATTTATATTTTATGCATATTATGCATTTATAGTGTATATTTTTATTATTTTATTCATAAAAATACATGTTTTTTAAAAAAAGTTATTGCTTTTTGTATAGAAGTGTTGTATATTAGGTAAAGGTCGTAAAAAATCAGGAGGTTTTAAATTATGAAAGAAAAAGTTATTTTAGCATATTCCGGAGGTCTGGATACAACAGCAATCATTCCATGGCTGAAAGAAAATTTTGATTATGAAGTTATCTGCTGCTGCATCGACTGCGGTCAGGGTGAAGAATTAGACGGACTCGAAGAACGCGCAAAATTATCCGGCGCTTCCAAATTATACATAGAAAATATTATTGACGAATTTTGTGATGAGTATATTGTTCCATGCGTACAGGCTGGAGCAGTTTACGAGAACAAATACCTTCTCGGTACATCCATGGCTCGTCCTGTCATCGCAAAACGCCTTGTAGAAATTGCACGTAAGGAAGGTGCTTCCGCAATCTGCCACGGTGCAACAGGTAAAGGTAATGACCAGATCCGTTTTGAACTTGGTATCAAAGCACTTGCTCCGGACTTAAAGATCATTGCTCCATGGCGTATGACAGATATCTGGACAATGCAGTCCCGTGAAGATGAGATCGAATACTGCAAACAGCATGGTATCGATCTTCCATTTGACGCGAAACACAGCTACAGCCGTGACCGTAACTTATGGCACATCAGCCATGAAGGTCTTGAACTGGAAGACCCGGCAAATGAACCAAACTACGATGATCTTCTCGTTCTCGGTGTAACACCTGAAAAAGCTCCGGATGAAGCCGAATATGTTACAATGACATTTGAAGCCGGTGTTCCGAAATCCATCAACGGAAAAGCTATGAAAGTATCCGAGATCATTACAGAATTAAATCGTCTCGGCGGAAAACATGGTATCGGTATTGTTGATATCGTTGAAAACCGTGTTGTTGGTATGAAATCCAGAGGTGTCTATGAAACACCGGGCGGAACGATTCTCATGGAAGCACATGATCAGTTGGAAGAACTCGTTCTTGACCGTGCTACAATGGAAGTTAAAAAAGATATGGGCAACAAGATGGCTCAGATCGTTTATGAAGGAAAATGGTTCACACCACTGCGTGAGGCTGTTCAGGCATTCGTAGAATCCACACAGAAATATGTAACAGGTGAAGTTAAATTCAAACTTTACAAAGGAAATATCATTAAAGCCGGAACAACATCTCCATATTCCCTTTACAGCGAGTCACTTGCATCCTTCACAACAGGTGAACTTTATGATCACCACGATGCATCCGGCTTTATCACCCTCTTCGGACTTCCATTAAAAGTTCGTGCGATGATGCTTGCTGCCAACGAAAAAGATAAATAAAGCACATCAAAATATTGACAAACAAAAACGCTCTGCCTTACAATATAGGCTGAGCGTTTTTTCGCAACTATACAACCGGAGGGAATAATATATGCGTTTTACAAATAGTATCCGTTTTACTACGCATCAGACCTTTAAAAAACAAAAAGCCTTACCGCGTCACATTCAATATCTGTTATTGACTCTGGCACCGGGGTACTTCCTGTTTCTTGGTCTGATCGTTCAGCCATTTCCTGAGATGATCAAAGGTCTCATCTCAATTTTTACAGAACCTGACTTTCTGATCACAGATTATGTAGCTGTCGGTGGTGTGGGAGCAGCTCTGGTCAACGCAAGTCTGATCACCATCATGTGTATCATCCTGATGTACATATTAAACATGAATATCGATGGAAGTGCCATCGCCGCACTCTCTCTGATGCTTGGTTTCTCCCTTTTCGGAAAGAACCTTGTCAACATATGGAGTATTATTCTCGGTGTTGCAATTTATGCCAGATATCAAAGAGTATCCCTTTCCAATTACCTTTATATCGGCTTTTACGGAACCAGCTTATCCCCGATCATTACCCATACGGTTCAGCTTGTTCATCTGGCATTGCCTGCGAGATTGTGTCTGAGTGTTTTGGTCGGCATACTTATCGGAGCCATCATGCCGCCGCTGTGCGCGCACCTTATTAATACACACAAAGGATTTTCTCTGTACAATGGAGGGTTTGCTGCCGGTATCATTGCAACAGTCATCATTTCTGTTTATAAATCTTTTGGTATTGAAGTTGAAAAACGTCTTTTGTGGGCTACAGGCTACAATCTCATGTTCACAGAAATACTTATTCCGTTTTTTGCTATTCTGATTATTATAGGTTCACTTATCGAACGTAATGCCTGGAGAAAATATCTGAATATTTTAAAATATCCCGGCATCAGCGGCACCGACTTCACTGCCTGTGAAGGTTACGGAGCAACACTGATCAACATGGGTGTCAATGGTATTTTCTGTACCTTATACCTGCTTATTATCGGTGCTGATCTAAACGGTGCCAGCATCGGTGGTATTTTTACAGTTGTCGGCTTTTCCGCTACAGGAAAAACGATACGTAATATTACACCGATCATGCTCGGAATTACCCTGGCCAGCGTATCAAAAACCTGGTCCATCAATGACCCGGCCGCTGTCCTTGCATTAATGTTCGGCACAACGATCGCACCGATCGCCGGACAGTTTGGTTTTTTCGTCGGAATCATTGCCGGTTTCCTTCATGCTGCTGTTGTTAAGAATATCGGTATCGTTTACGGCGGTATGAATCTTTATAACAACGGATTCTCAGGTGGTATCGTTGCCGCCTTCCTTGTACCGATCGTTAAATCCATTGAAAATCGTCACGCCAAAAGCAAAGGTATTATATAAAAAACTGCCGCACAATCTTTTGATTGTGCGGCAGCCGCTTTTAAGGAGAGGATATTATGTCATCAAACATATATCCCGTGGGTTTATCTGGTATTCACATCTTAAACATGAATCCCTAGCGCTTCACAATAACCATAATACCCGTATATAATCAGAATTACAATGAAATCCTGTGGCTTTTCATTTACATTTTTTTTCAATTTTGTTCAATTTTACTCCCTTATTTGGCAACCTGTCGAACCTTGACAAAGGAGAATTATGTTACCTATAATTTTTATAATGGGGTTGTTTGTTTTGGGGGGAATTTAACATGAGTATCTATGGAAATTTATTAAAAAATCTTATCGGCTTTTCTGGGGTAAAGCTCACATCTGTATCTGAAGCCATCGGTTATGATGTATCCTACATCAGCAGATGGTGCAACAAAGAAACACTGCCTACGATTCGTGCTTCAAGCGAGATTAACAGCATACTGGCAGATTTTTTTTCTTGTGAAATTTCTGAACATGGAGATCTGGAAGATTTTTCGGATATCTTCTCAGTTCAGGTTTCAACAGAAAATTTAAGTTCCATCATCTATGATCTTCTAAAAAATGCTTACAAAACATCAATCAAGGTAAAAAATCCAACCAGTGTCAATCTTCTTAATGATGCATCGCACGCTATAACATCAGAAAAGGAAATTGAACAGTTTTTCAACCAGAATTTAAGTGAGATTTTATCATCTTATAATGAACCATTAGACATATACTGTACTCTGGAAATCTGTTCTTTTTTGCAGGACAACCTTTTTAATTTTCTGGAAAATTGGGAACCTGAATTTGATGTGCACATCCGTATGGCTTTAGACGAAGACACCGTGACTCAAAATACCGCATATCTGACAAAACTCTATAAATTTATTGATTCGCACGGCCATCTTTTTCTCGATTTTTATGATTACAAACCGATGCATTCTATGAATACACTGATCGTCAAAAATCATCTTGCCGTCATTTGTGCATTGAAACCGAATAATAAAATTCTTGCTGCCACGATTATAACCGAGACAGAAAAAGTCAACGAGCTTTATTATCATATTATCAGTGCCTTTAACAGCTGTAATCTTCTGATTACAACAACGACCGCTGCCGACTTTTACACAAAGGATTACCGTGCAAATTTCTATGTCAAAGATAATTATCAGATTTTTCTGTCCCACGGCTTTGAATTCCTGCTTCCGGACACCTGCTGGCCTTCTCTTTATAAAAAAGCTTATAATCAGGGTGAATACATCATCAATATGGTCAACTACATACGCGTTACATGGGAAGAAATTTTTGAAAAAGGGGTCATCGATTTTTTTATAAAAAAATCTTCACTGATGGATTATATAGAAACGGGAGATATTATTTTCGGATGCCTTCCTTACACACTGACTCCAAAACAGCGTAAAGATCACGTACTAAACGTCCTGAATGTTTTAAAAAAGAATCCGAATATTCATTTTTATATCATAGATAATGAACAAGAAATGAATACATCCGTTTATCTTAATCCGAGAACTCTTTTTATGAAAAACCTTTCACTGCTGTATTCGGACGGAACAATGCTCTTCCATTCGGTCCTGTCAGAAAAAATCGTCCAAAAGACCCACCGTTTCTATGAAGACTTGAAAGCCCAGCCTTATTGTCATAAATATACAGCAGAAGATGTAGAAAAACTTTACACAAAACATTCCACACTTATTTATCGCATGATCGATTTATAAAAACGGGGAGTATCCTTTTTATCCAAGGATACTCCCCAAATTATTTCATTAAGATACTCTATTGTAATTGATCAGACAGCCCTTAAGAATGATTTCTCTCTCTTCATCTGTCAGTTCACCGAGCGTTACTGTAAATGGCACCAATGTATCGCCAACTTTATATACAGTGATCGCATCTGCTTTTTCTTCTACCGCTTTACGGATATCCGGAATAAACAGATAATCACCATTCGCAAAAGGAAGTTCACCTTCCGGAATAATAAATGGCAGCATACCCCAGTTGATCAGATTGGAACGATAACGTTTTGTCGCATACTCATTCGCAATATTTGCCCATCCTCCAAGAACTTTCTGACAGGAAGCAGCCTGCTCACGAGCAGAACCGTCACCCGGTTTTACCGCAAAAATGGTACTTCCTACACCAAGATTGCCTTCGCCGGCTTCCGGGAACATTGTGTGGACAACTTCCATTACCGGTTTCATCTCCGGTAATACTTCCAGAGGACATGTATTTGCTTCGATCGCTTTCTGTGCTTTCTGTACTTCTTTCGCACGTCCTACATAAGCAGGATCCTTTCTGGATAAAGTAAATTCAGCAAGGCCTAACGGATTGGAACGGAAAGAAGATGTCTCACCGGACGGAATAAGTTCATCGGTTGTTGTTACCGGATCGTGGATCTCTGAAACAACTTTAAGAAGCATATTCTGAGGCAGTGCGGACATTGCCGGCCAGTCTTTAATATTTGGCCCGAGTTTAATCTCAACATCCGGATCCGCCACACCGTGACTGTCAAATACACGATTTGCGTAAATTCTTGAATCAAAGAAATATTTTGGTTTTGTGTAATTGACATCCATATCTGTCGCTGCTGTCAGATAGCCTTTATTTGCAGCTGTCGCTGCGATCGAACGGGCATCCATAAGCGCAACAGAAGAAATCTGTCCATTCTGGATCTTGGAACCTTCACGGTTCGGGAAGTTACGTGTTGAATGACGGATACTGAATGCATTATTCGCCGGTGTATCACCTGCACCAAAACATGGACCGCAGAATGCTGTCTTAACGATCGCGCCCGTAGCCATAAGAGAAGCCACCGCACCGTTTTTAACAAGTTCCATATAAATCGGTGTACTTGCCGGGTAAACGCTCAATGTAAATTCATCCGGACCAATGCTTGCACCCTTAAGAATATCCGCTGCATCACAGATATTTTCAAAGCCGCCGCCGGCACATCCTGCAATAATACCCTGCTCTACATAAAGGCGTCCGTTACGCACTTTATCTTTCAGTGTAAAGTCTACCTGTCCGTCAAGGCTGACAAGGGCACGTTTCTCACAGTCATCTAAAATATCCATGAGATTTGCATTCAATTCATCAATCGTGTATGTATTACTTGGATGGAATGGCATAGCGATCATCGGACGAATTTCGCCAAGATCGATCTCAATCATACCATCATAGTAAGCTACATCTCCAGGATTTAATTCTTTATAATCCTCCGGACGACCGTGGATCGCATAGAAATCTTTAATCGCATTATCTGTTCTCCAGATAGAAGAAAGACATGTTGTCTCTGTTGTCATAACATCCACGCCGATACGGAAATCTGCACTTAAGTTTGAAACACCAGGTCCAACAAATTCCATAACTTTATTTTTAACATAGCCGTTATCAAATACCGCGCCGATAATTGCAAGAGCAACGTCCTGAGGGCCTACTCCGATGATCGGTTTACCTTTCAGATAAACACCGATAACGCCCGGCATATTGATATCATAGGTCTGATTTAAAAGCTGTTTTACAAGTTCCGGACCGCCTTCACCCATAGCCATTGTACCCAATGCACCATAGCGTGTATGGCTGTCAGAACCGAGGATCATACGTCCTCCTCCAGCCAGCATCTCTCTGGCAAACTGATGAATAACAGCCTGATGCGGTGGCACATAAACACCGCCGTACTTCTTCGCACAGGACAATCCAAACATATGATCATCTTCATTGATCGTACCGCCAACGGCACATAAACTGTTGTGGCAGTTTGTCAGCACATAAGGTACAGGAAATTTCTCCAGTCCTGATGCTCTGGCTGTCTGAATAATACCAACAAAGGTAATATCATGAGATGTCAGTTTGTCAAACTTGATTTTGAGCTTTTCCATATTGCCGGAAGTGTTATGTTCTTCCAGAATACCATAGGCAATCGTATTCTTTGCTGCCTCTTCTTTTGTCACATCTTTGCCGGTCTTTGCCGCAAGAATCTGCCTAACATCAGCGGCATCTTCTACGATCTGGGTGCCATTCAAAAGATATGCGCCGTTTTCGTATAATTTCATACGCTTTGTCCTCCCTTATTCTACAGCCAAATGGCTTATAAATAACTCATATAAATCCGGGTATTCCCGCTTCAGACGAACCAGACGATATTCTCTGTTTAAAAAAGCATGTGAGGTCTCTCCGGTACAACGGATTTCACCGGTAACATGATCAACAACACGATAAGCTATCGTCATTTTGACGCCGTTAAACTTTATAATCCGTGTATAAATATCCACAATATCATTATAATGTACCATTGTCTTATACTGACAATCTACCGATAATACGGGGATAAGAATCCCCATCTCTTCTATTTTTGCATAAGAAAGACCTATTTCATCCATAAAATGAAGTCTGGCCTCCTCAAACCACCGGATATAATTCGAATGATGGATAATCCCCATCTGATCCGTCTCATAATACTGAGCACGCCGCTCATAGCAGCTCTCATACAGTGTATTATCATCCGTATCTTTAATAATAATCTCTTTCATTGCGCCTATTCTCCCAATATTTATTTATATTAGCATACCTTTTTGACGGACGCAAGAACATTGGTATCTATATTATGTATAATTATAGAAGCAAATCATCTTTATCCGACTTTTCTTCGTTTTTGTTTTTCTTTATATCCCTTTCAATACGAACATTTTTATAACTTCCGTATCGCTCCCGCCGTTCTTTTGCTGTCTCGTCCGCATTGATATAAATGAGCTGCTGTGTTTCTGTGTCATAGCCTTCCGCCTCTGTATAAGAAGGCGTCTCCAGAGGCATCTTCTTTTTGTAGAGCATATATTCAATAAATGTCTTCACCAGATAATAAATAACCGCAAAAACCGGAACACCTAAAAGCATTCCCGGAAATCCAAAAAGACCGCCGCCGAGCAGAATGGCAAAAATAACCCAGAAGGGTGACAGACCCGTAGAATTTCCCAAAATCTTCGGTCCAAGAATATTGCCGTCAATCTGCTGCAGAATAATAATAAACACAAGGAAAATAATACCCTGCTT
>JAEDDO010000086.1 GCA_016298055.1 Frisingicoccus sp. | reverse complement strand
TTTTAATATTCGGAGTTTTATTTATCGTGATTGCCGGTTGCTTAATTGGAACCAGTTTATCCCATTTAGAGGATGAAGATGTCATTGTGATGGATGAAAATGCAGAAACAGTTGAAATGGAACAGCCGTCCAACACAGAATTTTCTGAGGTTTCTACAGATGCTGTGGAAACCTCGGAAGACGATGCGATGTTTGTTGCCGTTGATGCTTTAAAATCACCCAATAATGAGATTCAGCAGTATATTTCTTCACAGGTACAAATTGACGAGACGCATATTCGCATGACTGCTGATAAAATGGGAGAGGTATATCTCTCCGGAAAAGCAGAATCCGTATCTGCTTTTCGTTATGGAAGATTTTCTTTTCGTGTAAATACTATGAAAGGCGTAGGATTGTTTCCTGCAATTTGGATGTTGCCATCCGATACCAATTCCGATTATCCGGAAGTAGATATTTATGAACTGATTGGGAATGAACCCAACATATTTTATGGAGTGCTACATTACATGGAGGAAAGTGAAAAATCAAGAGATTTTTTTAGACATACCTTTCCAGTTGATAAAATACCGGAAACATACCGTATTACATTTGAATGGACGCAGGAAGAAATGATCTGGTATCTGGAAAATGAAGTAGTCTATACGATTCGGGAGAATGTTCCAGATGAACCGATGTATTTTATTTTTAATCTTGCGGTAGGAGGAGAATGGCCCGGAAGTCCGGATGCTGATACTGAATTTCCGGCGATGTTTGAGGTGGAGATTTTGGAATTTATGCCGCAGGAAATTTATTCGAGATGAGGAAGGAATAATATCGTGCAGGTAAAAAGAACCGAGCAAAAATTTATATTAAACAGTCAGGAACGTGTTCTTGCACAAAAGAGCATTGGCGCAGTTATGCCGAAAGACCCCTACTGTGTTTCGGCGGACGGCTATGAGATCCGATCGCTTTATTTTGATACCTTTTCTGATCGAGCTTGCGCTGAAAAAGAAGAAGGCTTGCAAGAGCATGAAAAAATTCGGGCAAGGATTTACGGAACGAATGACCGTATCATAAAGTTGGAAAGCAAAAGGAAGAATGGAGAATTACAAACAAAAGACAGTATGTTGATCGATCGAAACACATTGGAAAATTTATGTGTCGGAAATTACAACGTCCTTTTGCAAAGTAATGATCCGCTGGCCATGTATTTTTACATAAAACTTTCTCAGGGGATGGCACCGAAAGTGATTATACAATACAAAAGAGTGTCCTACTGTGCTGCCGGTAATCATACGAGGATTACATTTGACACCGATATACGAGCCACTGAGAGCAATTTTGATTTGTTTCAAGAGAAACTGCTGACTTATCCAATTCTTTCGTCAGATCAGACGATTATGGAAGTAAAATATAATAACTTCCTTTTTGGATATATAAAAGAGGCGTTAGCCGGAGTAAAAAAATCCACCACATCTTTCAGTAAATATTTTAACGGAAGAACGTTTTATAAATACATGATATAGGGAGAGAGTAGAAATGAAGGAATTTATTGTTGAAAATCTTTTAGCGGGAAGTACTGTGTCTTTTTTTGATGTTGCCATTAAGCTTTTTATGGCACTTGTGATTGGGGCTACTATCTATATTGCATACTATTTTACATCAAGCAAGGTTTCCTATAACAGTAACTTTAACCTTTCACTGGTTGCTATGGCGATCATCACTACAGCGATTATGGCAGTTATCACGAATAATATTGCTTTATCTTTGGGTATGGTTGGTGCGTTGTCAATCATTCGTTTTCGTACAGCTATCAAAGACCCACGTGATGCCATGTTCATCTTTTGGAGTATTATGGTTGGCATCTGCTGCGGAGTTGCACAGTATGTGATTGCGATTGCCAGCACGGTGGTTCTCTTTTTATTCTTTATTCTTGCAAAAGCTGTCAAAGAGGAAAGAAGATATATTTTAATTATTCGCTGTGAAGTTGATGCAATGGAATATGTGAAATCGGTTACCTACCGCTATTTCAAAAACAGCCGAATCTCAGTTCAAAATACAACCAGTGAATATGCAGAATTTATCTATGAATTGAAACAATTTGAAAAGACCAAAACAGATGATTTTCTCAAAGAATTGTATGCTTGCAAAAAAATTGAGTGTGCAAACTTTGTTTTACAGGAAGATAAAGCAAGTGTATAAGGGAGCGATTCTGTTATGAGAAGAAAATGGCTTATGCTTGGTGTGGTGCTTACTTTATGTGTGATAGTTGCGCTCCTGCCCCTTTATCCTAAAGTAGATACCTTGGTTGTTCATCAGCATCAAAGTTTCCCTGCGGAAAATAAAGAAATCATCGGTTTTGATGACAACGGTGTTCTGACTTCCCATCTGCCGCTGATTGTTTTAAAAGCGGACGGCAATGTGATTCCGGGTGCAGATAGGCCTACCGATCAGGAATTATACTGTGAATTTGCTGTGATTGACAATAACAATCACTTAAACCGTTCAGACGATGCCCCAACCCAAACCGGCAGAATGGCGATTAACGTTCGTGGAAATTCTTCACGTTATTTTCCCAAAAAACAATATGCAATCCGAACGGTAGATGATGCCGGCATTCCGCAGGAAACAGCTTTTTTCGGTATGCCGGCAGAAACCACTTGGGTACTAAACGGAAGCTATATAGACTATTCCCAAATTCGCAACTACATGATGTATAATATTTCTTCTGAAATTATGGATTATGCACCTCAATGCCGACTTTGCGAGGTGTTTCTGACAAATGCAGACGGTGAGTTGGAATATCAGGGGCTGTATACCATGATAGAAAAACCAAAGGTTTCGAAAGAACGATTGGACTTGACACCCTACAATCCGAAATATACGGAAACCTCTTTTGTTGTGCAGATGAATAGACGGATTGATGATGCAAGGATCGATCATCTGAAACCGGATGATGTTGATGTGTATTCTGCCAATTTGGAATATCCTGATGTGGAAAAGATTACGGATTCCTCATTGCAATATATACAAAAAGAGATACTCCAATTTGAAAAAACACTTTACGATGCGGAGTATTCCGATAATTGGGAAAAGGTGAATCAACGCACCGATTTGGACAGCTTTGTAGATTATTATATTATCAATGAATTTTTTCAGAATTATGATGCCGGAACACGCTCCACCTATCTCTATAAAAATTTAGGCGGTAAATTTTCTATAGGACCGGTGTGGGACTTCGATGCTGCGTTTAATAACTATACGGGAATGAATTTTACTCCTGATCTGATAGAAACAGGTGCTACATTTTACTATTTTTATCTTACTCATAATCCTGAATTTGTGAAACGATGCTGTGAACGCTATAAGGAGCTTCGCAAGACGGTTTTATCGGAAGAATATCTGCTTAAATATATAGACGAGAGCAGTATGTACTTAGGCAGCGCAGTGATTAGAAATTGTGATAAATGGTATGATGGAGATTATTCTCTCTATTATGGTGATATAGAAAAGATGAAAACATTCGTTATAGAAAGAGGCAAATGGATGGATGAGCATTTTAAAGAATATATAGCGATTGTAAGGTAAGCGAAGATGAAGAACATGAAAAAAGGATTTACAATCAGCGTCATGACAGCTGTTTTGTGTATTATTTGTATATGCTTGATATTTCATTGTTTTGATGGAAATAAAAGTGAAAAAGATAATATATTCAGAACCAATCAGAAAAAAATAGAAATTCTGCAAGATGGAAGCTGGACGGATTTTGAGATAAAAGGCGTCAATATGGGAACCGGTTATCCGGGAGTGTTTCCAAATGAATTCGGTATCAGTGAGGAAACCTATGCTCGATGGTTCAACCTGATCGGGGAAATGAATGCCAATACGATCCGGGTTTATAAAATACAATCGCCATGGTTTTATAAAGCCTTTGCCCAATATAATGAAACTCATGAAAATAAAATTTATCTCGTTCAAGGTGTAGATTTTAGTGAGGATTTGATGTTTTCGGAAGAAAATTTGCTGAATCCGAAGCAGAAAAACAAAGTCTTTCAAGAAACCAAAAAGACAGTTGATGCATTACATGGGGAAAATATAACGTTTGATACAGACACAGGAAAAATGTATTACTATAGTAATGATGTTTCCGACTATGTATTAGGATATGTTTTAGGCGTGGAATGGGACGAAATGTTTGTAGATTATGTATGTCGTTTTAATGAAGGGATTGCGCCTTATCAAGGAACCTATATATCCAGTAGGCAGGAGGCAAATGCCTTCGAGATTTTCTTCTCTCAGTGGGGAGATTATCTTTTAAAATATGAAGATGAAACTTACGGAACCCAGAAACTTCTCTCCTTTGCCAACTGGCCGGAAACAGATCCACTGGTAAATGAGGTATCCCCCAAACTATCGGTTGCATCAGTTACAGAAAATACAGAAGCCTTTATTGACCTTGAAAATCTACAACTTTCCGATAAGGTGGAGAGTGGGATGTTCGCTTCTTATAATGTCTATCCCTACTTTCCTGCCAGCCTTCAGTATGGAAAATATACGGAGTATATTGATGACGAAGGTAATCGAAATCCCTATCGGAAATATCTGATGGAGCTTGTTGATCATCATTCCTGTCCGGTTATTATCACCGAATACGGAGTTCCTGCTTCCAGAAGCCCAGCATATAAAGATGTGTGGAGAAATTTATCGCAGGGTGGAAATAACGAAACCGAACAAGGTATTGCCTTGCTGAAGATGTATGAGGATATTCAGAAAGCGGGTTGCGCTGGAGGGATGGTATTCACATGGCAGGACGAATGGTTTAAGCGTTCATGGAATGAAAAAAATTTGTCCGATCCGGATGGCAGAGCAAGCTGGAGTAATGCACAGAGTATAGAGCAGTTTTACGGATTGCTTGCATTTGAGCCGGGAGATGGCAAGGCTGAAAACTATCCGGATGGAAAAATTTCAGAATGGTCGAAAGAAGATGTTGTATTAGAAAATAATGATACGAAACTCAGTATGAAATCGGATGAAAAATATATTTATTTTATGGTGCAAGGGTTATCTGATATTAAAAGTGGCAATTCTATTAATCTTGCACTGGATGTTCTGCCAAACGCAGGAACAACCTATACAAAAAACTTAGACTTTGCCATCCCGGTGGATTTTTTGATTCAAATCAATGCAGAAAAAGGCAGTAAGCTATTGGTTCATGACGATTCGGATTTGGCTGTTTATTCGATTGCGATCAAAAACAAAAGTGCGGCAGTTACCGATATTTATAAAAAAGCTGAGGAATTGATGCTGCCGTTGAAAAATAATACCGATACATTTCATGTTGCTTCCAGAGCAAGTGGCAGTGTAAATAACTTCCTTTTGAATGAAAAGCCTCTTGAAAAGGTTGGGATGTTAAAGCATGGGAACGCTAATCCGAACAGTGAGAATTATGATTCCAACGCAGATTACTGCATCAACGGTGATATCGTAGAGGTTAGAATCCCGTGGGCGCTTCTGAATTTTTATGACCCTTCTAAATGTATGGTAATTGATGATTATCACAAAAACGATTTTAATATCAAGGGTTTGAAAATCGAGGAGATTTATGCGGCTGTCTACTATGACAATCAGGAAAGCGTGACTGATTTCGGTACATATAAATTAAAAGGCTGGAAAACCCCGCAGTTTCATGAACGGTTAAAGGAATCATACTATCTGCTTCAAAAAGCGTTTGGAGGTGACTGATATGGTGATTCATAATTTTTATATGGTTATATTGTATACTCTATGTGGATATAGTTTACTTTGTTTATGTGTTAAATTGCTTTTGGATAGGAACAGAGAAAAAAAGGCAGAGAAAAAGAAAAAAATAATTTGTGATTTTTTCCTTTTTCGTTCCAAAAAAGAACCTGCAGAAGCATCCCTCATTATGAGGTTAGCACAGGACGATTTCCTGTTCGCTTATATCTGTGAATGTTACATAAAACTCAGTTCGCAATATACATTGCATAAACAACAAAAAATGTCAAAATATATGCAGTCTCTTATGGAATATAAAATTGACTCTCTGGTAAAAGAGGATGTGCAGACACGATGTTTGATTTTGAAATACCTATGTCAAATGGGAATTCATTCGGATACAATTAACCAATTCATCTATAAGTGCAGTCAGCAATCTAAGCTGGAACAGGCATGGGTAAAAGCAATTGGCCTAAGCGAAAATAAAGTTTCCGAAGAAGTTCCTGTAAAGGCTGTGTGTAAGGTGGGATAAAAAGATGATGCTGATTTATATGATACGTGTTTTATTTGTCTTGTTTTTTGTATATACAGTAATCTATCTTTTCCAAATGGGAATCAGTCTCTGTATCTCGATTTATCGCCTTGAAAAATATAAGAAAAATAAAACGCTTAATCGAGAACTATTTCCCACCGCATTTGCCAAACGGATTCCGGTTAGCGTTATTATTCCCGCATACAACGAGGCGGCTTGTATAACAGAAACAATCGAAGCTTTATTTGAGGAAGATTATCCGAATCTGGAAATTATTGTAGTAGATGATGGCTCAAATGATAACATGGAATCTCTTGTAGTAAAGAGATTCGGACTGATAAAAGAACCTGTTTTGTCTGAATTTGAATTGAAGGCAAAACCGATTCTTCGTCAATATCGAAAAGTATTTGATGAAAAAACGCTTATTTTTATACATAAGGAAAACGGTGGAAAATCAGATGCGCTTAACTGCGGACTAAATATTTGTCATAGCCCATACTGCGTTATGCTGGACGCTGATACAAAAGTTCAACGAGGCTCCATCCGCATAATGATGAGTTGCTTTTTGATGAATCCCAAAACCATTGTTTGTGCAGGTGCTGTTGGCAGTGAAAATTTGAAAAATTATCCAAAACTTACTTTTTTGAAGAAAGCACTGGTTGTTTTCCAAATATTAGAATATTATCGGACATTTTATATGCAAAGAATAATGTTCGATCATATCAATGCGAATATTATTGTCTCCGGTGCGTTTGCCATGTTTGATACTGATTTAGTGAAACGGGTTGGTGGCTACCAAGTAAATACAATTGGAGAGGACATGGAACTGACCATGCGTCTCCATGCGTTTTGTGCTTCACAGGGAAAAGAATATCACATCGCATATGCTCCGGAAGCAAAGTGCATGACGCAGCTGCCGTTTACATATAAAGACTACTATCATCAAAGGCGGCGTTGGCATATCGGGCTGCTGCAAAGTATGAAATTTCATAAATATATGCTTGGAAATAAAAATTATGGATGGGCTGGAATCACATCCGGTACATTTTTCATTTTGTATGAACTTCTTGCACCGTTTTTGGAGATCATTGGGGTGGCTACCTTAATCGCAGCCAATTTACTGGATATTTTGAATCTTCAATTCACCATACAGGCAACTATCCTATATACGTTGATTGTTATATGGATACAGGCAATTCTTGTAAGTGCTGTTAATCGGTATAAAGTGGAACCGATTAACGGCAAACAGCGATGGATTTTGTTTCTGATTTCTATATTTGAGATAGTATTTTTTCATCCGCTCAATATTGTAATAAAAATAATAGCGACAGCTATGAACTATTGGCACAGAAAAAGCTGGGAACATATTCAGCGTATTGAAACGAACCGGTAAAGACTTTTTGATTCTTTATCACATCCGCTCAGAGATTTCGAAGATAAGCTAAATAAAATAGCTATAAAAAATCCATCAGATTTCATTTTTCCT
>JAEDDO010000007.1 GCA_016298055.1 Frisingicoccus sp. | reverse complement strand
AAAGTTTGGCATGGGTGATTATCGTCAGTCCGTTGAGCAGGAGAATCTGGCCAGAAATATTGTAGACGTGCTTTATCCGAATGACAGTCATTATAGTGGTAAAGAACTGCGTCTGAAACAGCAGTATTTCTTTGTTTCTGCCAGTGTTCAGCAGGCTGTACAGAAATATAAAGAGACACATGATGATCTTAAAAAGATGCCGGAAAAGGTATGTTTCCAGTTAAACGATACCCATCCGACCGTTACGGTTCCTGAACTGATGCGTATTCTTATGGATGAAGAAGGACTTGAATGGGATGAAGCATGGGATATTACAACGCGCTGTTGTGCTTATACAAACCATACAATCATGGCAGAAGCTTTGGAAAAATGGCCGGTAGACTTATTTATGCGTCTGCTCCCAAGAATTTATCAGATCGTTGAGGAAATCAATCGTCGATTCCTCATTCAGGTTGAAGAACGTTATCCGAACGACTACAGCAAGATTCGCAACATGGCGGTGCTTTATGAAGGTCAGGTAAGAATGGCAAATATGGCTATTGTAGCAGGATTTTCCGTCAATGGTGTTGCACGTCTTCATACAGAAATCCTGAAAAAGCGTGAGCTTAAAGATTTCTATGAAATGATGCCGGAGAAGTTCAATAATAAGACAAACGGAATCACACAGAGACGATTCCTTCTTCACGGTAATCCGCTTCTGGCTTCATGGGTGACAGAAAAGATCGGAACAGATGCGTGGATCACAGACCTTTCTCTGATCAAGGGTATTGAAAAGTATGCAGATGATCCGAAGGCACAGCAGGAATTTATGGATATCAAATATCAGAACAAGCTGCGTCTTGCAAAATACATTAAAGAACATAATAATATTGATGTGGATCCGAATTCTATTTTTGATGTTCAGGTCAAACGTCTTCATGAGTATAAACGTCAGCTGCTGAATATTCTTCATGTGATCAGTCTGTATAATCAGTTAAAAGCCAATCCTTCGATGGAATTTTATCCGACAACCTATATCTTTGGTGCGAAGGCGGCAGCTTCTTATGAAGTCGCAAAACAAATAATCCATTTGATTAACAGTGTAGCGGATGTTGTAAATAATGATCCGGATATTAACGGACGTATTAAAGTTGTATTTATTGAAAATTATCGTGTATCCAATGCAGAAATTATTTTCGCAGCCAGCGATGTTTCTGAACAGATTTCTACAGCAAGTAAAGAAGCCTCGGGTACAGGCAATATGAAATTTATGCTTAACGGTGCAGTCACACTTGGAACAATGGATGGAGCCAATGTGGAGATTGTTGAGGAAGTTGGCGCGGAGAATGCCTTTATCTTTGGTATGTCTTCAGAAGAAGTTATGGCTTACGAGGCAAATGGGGGATACGATCCGGTAGCTATTTACGATAATGATGCGGATATCCATAAAGTTCTTGATCAGTTAGTGGACGGTACATTCAGTAACGGAAACAAGACAACGTTCGAAAAAATCAAGTGTTCACTCATCGGACCTTCCAACAACCGTCTGGATCCATATTTTGTGCTGAAAGATTTCAGATCTTATGCAGAAACAAGAGCGCGTGTGAACAAAGCTTATCAGGATAAGGCACGCTGGGCGAAGATGGCGATGCTCAATACGGCAAATTCGGGTAAATTTACATCAGACCGTACAATTGAAGAGTATGTAAGAGACATTTGGCATTTAGAGAAGGTTCAGGTAACTTTATAAAAAGAAAAAGCAGGAATACTGCCTTGAAGTAAATAGCATTTGATGTGAAGCTGTGCGGCAACCGGTGGAAACTGCGCAGCTTCCTTACGCGAAAATTTCAAAATCGCCTATTTACAGATGACTTTTCTTATTATATACTATAGATTAAAGTGCGCAAGAATGCTCTCATGCATATAGTATACGGATTCGTCAGACGAGTTGGTATAATTATTATAAGGAGGAATAGAAATATCATGAGTGTACAGGTAGAAAAATTAGAGAAAAATATGGCAAAACTTACAATTGAAGTGGAAGCTGAGAAATTTGTTGCTGAAACAGTGAAAGTTTATAATAAAAATAAAAATCAGATCTCTGTTCAGGGTTTCAGAAAAGGTAAAGCACCTCAGGCTCTTATCGAAAAACTTTATGGAGCAGGAATTTTTTATGAAGAAGCAGCAGATGCTCTGATTCAGCAGGTATATGGTGATGCAGTAAAAGAATCCGGTCTTGATATCGTTTCTTACCCATCCATCGAACTTGTACAGGTAGAAAAAGGAAAACCTTTCATCTTTACAGCTGAAGTTGCTGTAAGACCGGAAGTTGAACTTGGACAGTACATGGGTGTTGAAATTGAAAAAGTTGAAACAGAAGTAACAGAAGAAGAACTTGAAGCTGAAATTAAGAGACTTCAGGATCAGAACTCCAGAGAAATCACAGTAGAACGTCCTGCTGAGAATGGTGATACAGTTGTGATCGACTATGTAGGTTCTGTTGATGGTGTGGAATTCGAAGGTGGTAAAGGTGAAAACTATCCGCTCGTTCTTGGTTCCAATTCCTTCATTCCGGGATTTGAAGAACAGTTAGTAGGTGCAGCAGCAGATGCAGATGTGGATGTTAACGTTACATTCCCGGAAGAATACCATGCAGAAGAACTTGCAGGTAAAGCAGCTTTATTCAAAGTTAAAGTTCATGAAGTAAAAACAAAAGAATATCCGGAAGTAGATGATGAATTTGCACAGGATATCTCTGATTTTGATACACTTGCTGAGTTTAAGGAAGACCTTATGAAACGTCTTGCTGAACGTAAAGCAGAAACAGCGAATGCTGAAAAACAGCAGAAGGTTATGGACGTTGTTGTCGGAAGTGCAAAGATGGATATTCCGGATGCAATGGTTCAGAAGAGTGTTGATGATATGATGAATCAGTACGCTCAGCAGCTTTCTTCTCAGGGATTAAGCATGGATGTTTACTTCAAGTATACAGGTATGACACCGGTTCAGTTAGCTGAACAGTTCAAACCACAGGCATTGGCAAATATTAAGAACCGTCTTGTTCTTGATGCTATCGTTGCTGCTGAGAATATTGAAGTAACAGAAGAAGATATTGATAAAGAAGTTAACAGAATGGCTGAAGCATGGAAGCTGGAGCCGGCAAAAGTTAAAGAGCTTATTGAAGAAGATGTTCGTAAAGATTATGCGGCACAGAAAGCTCTTGAAATTATTACTGACGCAGCAGTTGAAAAATAATCAGCCCGACTTTAATTAGGAGGAGTAAAATTGAGTTTAGTACCTTATGTCATTGAACAGACAAGCAGAGGCGAACGTTCCTATGATATTTTTTCACGTCTTTTGAAAGACCGCATTATCTTTCTCGGCGAGGAAGTTACCGATGTTTCTGCAAATCTGATAGTATCTCAGTTATTGTTTTTAGAGTCTGAAGATCCGGGAAAAGATATCAGTCTTTATATTAACAGCCCGGGCGGCTCCGTTACAGCAGGTATGGCTATTTATGATACCATGCAGTACATCAAGTGTGATGTTTCAACGATCTGTATGGGTATGGCTGCCAGCATGGGGGCTTTCCTTCTGTCCGGAGGAACAAAAGGAAAACGTATGGCGCTGCCGAATTCAACGATTATGATTCATCAGCCATCCGGCGGTGCTCAGGGACAGGCTACAGAGATCAATATTGTGGCAGAGCAGATTTTAAAGACAAGACAGAGATTAAACGAAATTCTTGCAGCAAATACGGGAAAACCACTGGAAGTCATTGCACGGGATACAGAACGTGATAACTATATGACAGCCCAGGAAGCTAAAGAATACGGACTTATTGACAGAGTAATTGTCAGCAGATGATATAATGAAAGGCCGGAGGTATCATAATGGCAGGACGTGTGGAAGATAAAAAAGTTCCAAGATGTTCTTTTTGCAATAAGACTCAGGATCAGGTTCGAAAATTAATTGCAGGTCCCGGGGCATTTATCTGTGATGAATGTGTAGGTATTTGCTCAGAGATCATTACTGAAGAGTTTGAAGAAGAAGAAGATATTGCTGAAGGCATATGTCTGTTGAAGCCTATGGAGATCAAGGCTTTCCTGGATGATTATATTATCGGACAGGATGATGCAAAGAAAGCATTGTCAGTAGCGGTTTATAATCATTATAAGCGTATTATGGCAGACAAAGATTCGGACGTGGAACTTCAGAAAAGTAACGTGCTTTTGATCGGACCAACAGGTTCAGGTAAAACTCTGCTGGCTCAGACATTGGCAAAGATGCTCAATGTGCCTTTTGCCATTGCGGATGCTACAACTTTGACAGAGGCAGGTTATGTCGGTGAAGATGTAGAGAATATTCTTCTCAAGCTTCTTCAGGCAGCCGAGTATGATGTAGAGCGTGCAGAATACGGCATTATCTATATTGACGAAATTGATAAAATAACAAGAAAATCTGAGAATGTTTCAATAACACGCGATGTTTCAGGTGAAGGTGTACAGCAGGCATTATTAAAGATTCTTGAGGGAACGGTTGCATCCGTGCCGCCTCAGGGAGGCCGCAAGCATCCGCATCAGGAATTTATTCAGCTGGATACAACGAATATTCTTTTTATCTGCGGAGGCGCTTTTGATGGTCTTGATAAGATCATTCAGTCAAGAATTGGTCAGAAAGGTATCGGTTTTGATTCTATGCTTCAGCAGACAGAAAAGGAGAAGAATATCGGAGAATTGTTCCGGAAAACTTTGCCTGAAGATCTGGTTAAGTTTGGGTTGATTCCTGAATTTGTTGGACGTGTTCCGGTATGTGTTGCACTGGATCTTCTTGATGAAGATGCACTTGTACGCATATTGACTGAGCCAAAGAGTTCTTTGATTAAACAGTATCAGCGATTATTTGAACTTGATGGTGTACATCTGAGCTTTGATGAGGAAGCGGTTCGTGAGGTCGCAAGACGATCTTTCGAGCAGAAGACCGGGGCCAGAGGTCTTCGTGCGATTATTGAGGAGACGATGATGGATATTATGTATCGGCTTCCATCCGAAGAGATGGTGGATTCCTGCGTTATCACAAAGGATGTGGTAGATGGAAAGGGTGAACCGGTACTTACTTATGGAGAAAAGACACCTGTAAAACGGGTGTCCGGCAATAGGAAAGCTGTTCCAAAGAGCAGCGGCGAGATTGCCTGAGTGATTTGAATGCAGGGGCTGTACCTTATGGGTACAGCCCTATTAGTTCATTACAGGAGAGTGATACGAAAGATGAATGATATAATTATGGAACTTCCGGTGATAGCTTTAAGAGGTTTGTCGATACTTCCGAATATGATTGTTCATTTTGAGGTGAGCCGAAGTAAATCAAAATTAGCGATCGAAGCGGCTATGTTAAAAGATCAGAATATTTTTCTGCTGACTCAGAGAGATCCGGATGAGGAGAATCCTCAGAAAGACGATCTTTATGAATTTGGAACAGTGGCAAAGATCAAGCAGATTGTAAAATTGTCAAAAGATTCCTTGCGAATCATGGTAGAAGGTGTTTACAGAGCCCATCTGGATAACCTGATCATGACAGAACCGATGCTCAAGGCTGAAGTTACGGTTTATGATAAAGTTATTTGTGAGATCGACGAAGTACAGCAGGCCGGTTATGTCCGATATCTGCATGAGCTTTTAGAAAATTATGCTATGCAGAATAAAAATTTCAGCAATGAACTTGTGCGTCAGCTTCTTGAAGAAGAAGATTTGCTGAAGCTTGTAGATCAGCTGTGCACGAATATTCCTATGGATTATAAACAGCGTCAGGTATGTCTGGAAGCAATTGATCTTCAGATGCGTTTCGAACAGCTGGCTCAGTTTATGAATAAAGAGATTGAGATGATCCAGATCACCCGCGAGATTCAGGCGAAAGTGAAAGAACGGGTGGATAAAAATCAGAGAGAATATATTTTAAGAGAACAGTTAAAAGTTATTAAGGAAGAATTAGGAGAAGACTCTAATCAGACAGATGCGGATCAGTTTGAGGCACAGCTTCAGCTTCTTGAAGCCAGTGATGAGGTGAAAGAAAAGATCCACAAAGAAATTGAGCGGTTCCGCAATTCAGCGAATATGGCTTCCGAAAACGGTGTGATCCGTGGTTATGTAGAAACATTGCTGGCGATGCCGTGGGATAAGAAGGATGAAGAGAAGGTCAGCCTGAAAGCGGCACAAAAGGTGCTTGATGAAGATCATTACGGACTTGAAAAAGTAAAAGAGCGTATTCTGGAATATTTATCTGTTCGTTTGCTTACAGGTAAAGGTGAGAGTCCAATCTTATGTCTTGTGGGACCTCCGGGAACAGGTAAAAGTTCAATTGCCCGTTCTGTTGCCAGAGCACTTGATAAAAAATATGTCCGTATCAGCCTTGGCGGTGTACGTGATGAAGCAGAGATCCGCGGACACAGAAAAACATATGTGGGTGCTATGCCGGGACGTATTGCTGCGGCTCTGAAAAATGCAGGAGTAAAAAATCCGGTTATGCTGTTGGATGAAGTGGATAAAGCGAGCAATGACCATAAAGGTGATGTCTTCTCTGCTCTGCTTGAAGTTTTGGATTCGGAACAGAATTCCAAATTCAGAGACAATTATATTGAACTTCCTGTAGATTTATCAGAAGTTCTCTTTATTGCAACTGCGAATACATTGTCGACGATTCCGAGACCGCTTTTAGACCGTATGGAGGTTATTGAGGTCAACAGCTATACAGAAAACGAAAAGATGCATATCGCTAAAGAGCATCTCATTCCAAAGCAGATAAAGATCCATGGCCTTAAAAAGAGTCAGATTTCCATTACAGACAAGGCATTAGATAAAATCATCGTGAATTATACAAGAGAAGCCGGTGTTCGAAATCTCGAGCGACGCATTGGTGATATATGTCGAAAAGCGGCAAGAGAGATTGTGGAAGAAGACAAGAAAAATGTTAAGATCGGCATCAAAACGCTGGAGAAGTATCTTGGAAAAGAGAAATACATTTTTGATGAGGCGAATACAAAGGATGAAATCGGTATCGTACGTGGTCTGGCATGGACAAGCGTGGGCGGTGATACACTCTCTGTCGAAGTGAACGTTCTTCCGGGTAAGGGAAAATTTGAATTGACAGGACAGCTGGGTGATGTTATGAAAGAGTCAGCGCATGCAGGCATCAGTTTTATACGATCTATGAGCAGTGAATATTTCATTCCTGAGGATTTTATTGATACACATGACATTCATATCCACATTCCTGAGGGGGCTGTTCCGAAGGATGGTCCGTCAGCCGGTGTGACGATGGCTACAGCTATGATTTCTGCCATCACAGGTGTCAAAGTTAAAGCAAGTGTTGCGATGACGGGTGAGATTACACTTAGAGGCCGTGTCCTTCCGATTGGCGGGCTTAAAGAAAAACTTCTGGCTGCAAAAGTGGCAAAGATTAAAACGGTTGTTGTCCCGGAAAAGAACCGTCGGGATGTTGAAGAGATGGAAAAAGAAATCTATCAGGGAATGGACATCGTATATGCATATACAATGGACGATGTATTAAAAACAGCGTTGGTTCATATGCCGCAAAAACCAGAGGAAGATACACAAACGGTGGCGTCACAAGAGACTGAGTGTGAGTAAAGGAGAATTTATGCACGTTATTAAAAATGTTAATCTTGAAACAGTCTGTGGTATTACAAGTAAGCTTCCGGAGAATACCCTTCCGGAAGTAGCATTTGCCGGAAAATCTAATGTGGGAAAATCATCTTTGATTAACGGTTTAATGAACAGGAAGTCTTATGCGAGAACTTCTCAGCAGCCGGGAAAGACTCAGACGATTAATTTTTATAATATTAATCAGGAAATATATTTTGTAGATTTACCTGGATATGGATATGCAAAAGTGTCTGAGGCGATTAAGGCTAAGTGGGGAACAATGATTGAGCGCTATCTTCATACATCCAGACAGCTCAGACTTGTATTTTTATTAATTGATATCCGCCATGAGCCTTCCGCAAATGATAAGCATATGTATTCATGGATCGTCGATCAGGGATTTAATCCGGTCATCATTGCGACAAAATTAGATAAATTAAAACGCAGTCAGGTTCAGAAGAATATCAAACAGATTAAAGTCGGCTTAAATGTGACAGAAGGCACTCCGATTATTCCTTTTTCTGCCGTTAGTAAGCAGGGAAGAGATGAAATTTGGGAATTGATTGAACAATATGCATTAAATTCGGAAATTTAATAAAAAATTTATGGTATTTATCCTCCATTTCGTATATGATAGTAGTATGAAATGGGGGATATTTATGCGTTTAACATTTTCAGGAGCTGCTCATGAAGTGACGGGAAGTTGTCATTATCTGGAAGCGTGCGGACACAAGATGTTTATTGATTATGGAATGGAACAAGGAGAAGATTTTTTTGAAAATCAGCCGGTATCTGCAGCTGCGGCAGAAATTGATTATGTTTTTTTGACGCACGCACATATTGACCATTCCGGCCTTCTTCCGCTTTTATACGCGGAAGGCTTCAGGGGAACTGTATTTGCGACCAATGCAACGAAGCAGTTATGTGAGATCATGCTGCGTGACAGTGCCCATATTCAGGAATTTGAAGCAGAGTGGAAAAACCGAAAGGGACGAAGAGCAGGAAAGCCGGAAGTCGTTCCGCTGTATTCGATGGCAGATGCAGAAGGTGTTCTCACACATTTTGCCGGCTGTGATTATGGGAAGATTGTGGATATATGTCCGGGAATACAGGTACGTTTTACGGATGTGGGACATTTGCTCGGTTCTTCATGTATCGAGATATGGGTGAGTGAGAATGGTATTCAGAAGAAGATTGTTTTTTCCGGTGATGTGGGCAATACAGATCAGCCGCTGATCAAAGATCCATCCACTGTCGATGAGGCGGATTATGTTGTTATTGAATCAACCTATGGGAATCGTTCACATGGTCAGACACGACCGGATTATGTGGGTGAATTGAGCCGCATTATTCAGGAGACCTTTGACAGGGGCGGCAATGTGGTCATTCCTTCATTTGCTGTGGGACGTACCCAGGAGATGCTGTACTTTATACGTCAGATCAAGGCGGAAGGACGTGTGAAGGGGCACGATAATTTTGAAGTTTATGTGGATAGTCCTCTTGCTATCGAGGCAACAACCATATTTAATAAGAATATTTACGAATGTTTCGACGAGGAAGCTATGGAACTGGTGAAGCAGGGAATCAATCCGATTACATTCCCTGGATTAAAAACATCTGTATCCAGCGATGAATCCAAAGCTATCAATTTTGATGCGCGTCCGAAGGTTATCATTTCTGCATCCGGTATGTGTGAGGCCGGACGTATCCGGCATCATTTAAAACATAATCTGTGGAGATCGGAATGTACCGTATTGTTTGTGGGTTATCAGGCCAACGGAACATTGGGAAGAGCACTTGTTGAAGGTGCTAAGGAAGTCAAACTTTTTGGCGAGACGATTGAAGTTTTTGCTCATATTGAGCAGCTTGCGGGTATCAGCGGTCATGCGGATAAACAGGGATTATTAAACTGGCTTCAGGGATTTAAACGTAAACCGGATAAAGTTTTCGTTGTACATGGAGAAGCTTCGGTTTGTGATGAATTTACAGACTGTCTGAAACATGAATACGGGTATGATGCGTTTGCTCCATACAGTGGAACAAGTTTTGATCTGGTGGACAACAGCTGTGTTGTGGAAGCTGTACCTGTTCGCAAATCGAAAAAAGCTGCTGCACGGAAGGCAAATTCTGTATTTGAACGTCTTGTTGCTGCAGGACGCCGCCTGATGACAGTGATCCAGCATAATGAGGGCGGAGCGAATAAGGATCTGGCGAAATTTGCAGATCAGATCAATAATCTTTGTGATAAATGGGATCGTTAAGAAAAAAAGGTTCGGAAGATTAGTTTTCCGGACCTTTGTTTTTGGCTAAAAGTGAATTTAAAAGATAATTATAAATTTCCGTACTTTTTTTTTGCCAGTGATCACACATTAATTCAGCCTGAAGTTCTGTAGGTGCATTGATCTGAAGGTTAATTAAAGTTTCTTTTCCGTCTTTCAGGGAAAGATCCACTTCAAATTCCTGATTTTTCTTTGGAAGATAGGTGGCGGTAATCTCATTATTCTGACGGAGCGTGTAATGTTTGTCTTCAAGAAATGACTTAACATCCGCTTTGATTCCGTCGGAGATGGAGGAGGAAAAAGCTTCCAGAGTCTCCAGACCGGAAGGTGTCAGCTGATAATAGGAGCTGTTATTTCTCTGCCGGACAGAGATGAACTGAGCTTCAATTAAATCCGATATGGCAGCCTGAGTCGTAAAGTAAGTTGTGTATCCGTTCTCCAGAAGAAACTCACATACCTGAGAATTCGTCAGAGGAAATTCGGAAGCATTCAGAATATACAGAATCATTAATTTGTATAATGTGTTTGGATCGGCAATCATAGCATATTCCTTTCATAAAGTATCGGGTGAGTAAGGTCAGGGAGTGTAAAGTCGTCCCTGCCAGGTGTTTCTTACTTTAAATTCATGGTGGATCCTATTTAGAACCTGTTTTTTATATCCACTCCAGAGAGGAGCGGTGAGCAACTGTTTTGGTCCGTCACCGGTAATCCGGTGGATGACCATATCCGGCGGAAGAAGTTCAATGCATCGAATGATCAAGTCTGTATATTCTTCCAGAGACAGTACATGGAAAGGATGGATTTTATAGAGTTCGTCCAGATCCGTTCCTTTTAAAATGTGCAGCAGTTGTAATTTTATTCCCTGGATAGGCTGCTGCGCCAGAAAACGATGTGTTTCCAGTATATCATCCACAGACTCACCGGGAAGACCAAGGATTGTATGAACGATGGTTTCAATTCCTGCCTGCTGAAGTTTTTGGAGTGAATCAGTGAAGACATCCAATGGATAGCCTCTTCGGATAAAGCGGGCAGTAGGTTCATGCATCGTCTGAAGACCAAGTTCGATCCAGATTGGTTTTATCCGGTTAAGCCTTTCCAGAAGTCCAATGATATCATCAGGAAGACAGTCCGGCCGGGTACCGATGGACAGTGCTGCTACATTGGGATGGTTCAGAACATTCATGTAGCATCTTTCCAATTCATGGACAGAACCGTAAGTGTTTGTAAAAGATTGAAAATAGGCGATAAATGCAGTATCTTCCTGTGGAGGCGGTAAAGTATCTGCGGCAAAATCACCGGAACCGCCTTCGCTGCAGAAAATGCATCCTTTTGTTCCGAGAGTACCGTCCCGATTCGGGCAGGTAAAGCCGCCGTTTAAGGCGACTTTACGTAATTTTATACCAAATTTTTCAAGGAGGCGGACATTGAGAGAATAGTAAGGTTTCCCTTTCCAATGTTGAATCGCCTCACTATAACTTGTAATCATCTTAGTTTTCAATGTGATCTTTTACGGCTTTTGCGACAACATCAACGATACGTGGATCAAATGGATCCGGCATGATGAAGTCTTCGGAGAGTTCTTCATCTGTTACAAGGCCTGCAAGTGCGGTTGCGGCTGCCAGTTTCATATCTTCAGTAATCTGACGTGCACGGCCTTCCAGAGCACCCTTGAAAATACCTGGGAAAGCAGTAACATTGTTGATCTGATTTGGGAAATCCGAACGTCCGGTTCCAACAACTCTTGCACCTGCAGCACGGGCAATATCCGGCATGATTTCAGGAACAGGATTTGCCATAGCGAACATGATCGCATCTTTATTCATAGAAGCGACCATCTCGGCTGAAACAATTCCGGGAGCGGATACACCGACAAAGATGTCCGCACCGTTTAAGGCATCTGCGAGAGTGCCCTCTTTATTTTCAAGATTTGTATAGTTCAGCATTTCTTTCTGCATCCAGTTCAAATCCGGATAATTTTCAGAAACAATTCCGAAACGGTCACACATAGTTACATGTTTAAAACCATAATTGAGAAGCAGTCGGGTAATAGCAATTCCGGCAGAACCTGCGCCGTTGACAACAACCTGGCATTCTTCTTTCTTTTTGCCGGTAAGACGAAGTCCGTTTATTATTCCGGCGAGAACAACGATAGCCGTTCCGTGCTGATCATCATGGAAAACAGGAATATCGAGAACTTCTTTTAATCTGGATTCAATTTCGAAACATCTGGGAGCGGAAATATCTTCAAGATTGATACCGCCAAAAGCCGGTGCGATACGAATAACCGTTTCGATGATTTCTTCTGTATCCTGAGTATCCAGACAGATTGGAACAGCATTGACATTACCGAATTCTTTAAAAAGTGCAGCTTTACCTTCCATAACCGGCATAGCAGCATAAGCGCCGATATTACCAAGACCTAAGACAGCAGAACCGTCAGAAACAACAGCAACAGTGTTTGCTTTACTTGTGTAAGTGTAGATAGCGTCTTTGTTATCTGCAATGACTTTACATGGTTCAGCAACACCCGGAGTGTATGCGAGAGCCAGATCTTCGCGGGTTTTAATAGGACATTTGGAAACAGTTTCAATTTTACCCTGCCATTCTTCATGGAGTTTTAATGCTTTCTCATTTACAGTCATTTTTTTGAGTCCTTTCATCATAAGATTAGTTAAATACATGAAATATAATAGCATTTACAATGGGGGAAATCAAGAAAGAAATGGATTGACAGCCCCTTGCAGCCGTATTAGAATTGTAAGAGTAGGATAAATGAAGGAGAATGAACATGGAAAAATCTAAAGTTTATTTTGCAAATTTTCGTGCAACCGTACACGAGAATATACAGCAGAAACTCACTCGATTAATGAAGACTGCCGGTATGGACACAATTGATTTTCAAAAAAAGTATGTGGCTATCAAGATTCATTTTGGTGAACCGGGTAATTTAGCCTATCTTCGGCCGAATTATGCAAAAACTGTTGTTGATTTTGTAAAAGATCTGGGTGGAAAGCCTTTTCTTACAGACGCGAATACGCTTTATGTCGGTGGAAGAAAGAATGCGCTGGATCATTTAGACAGTGCTTATATGAATGGATTCTCTCCGTTTTCAACCGGATGCCATATTATTATTGCAGATGGTCTGAAAGGTACAGACGAAGTTCTTGTGCCTGTTGAAGGCGGTACTTATGTGAAAGAGGCCAAGATCGGACGTGCCGTTATGGATGCGGATGTCGTTATTTCTTTGAACCATTTTAAGGGACATGAGGCTGCAGGTTTTGGCGGTGCGATCAAGAATCTGGGTATGGGCTGCGGCTCAAGAGCCGGAAAGATGGAGATGCACAGCGCAGGCAAACCGAGAGTATCTGAGAGAAAGTGTGTCGGCTGCGGCATGTGTACAAAGGTTTGTGCGCATGATGCCATTAATATTGCGGATAAGAAGGCGTCAATTGACCATAATAAATGTGTCGGCTGCGGAAGATGTATTGGTGTCTGTCCGATGGATGCAGTAAAACCGGCATCTGATGAGTCTAATGATATTTTAAACTGCAAGATGGCAGAGTATGCCAAAGCAGTTGTGGATGGCCGTCCATCCTTCCATATCAGTCTTGTTATGGATGTTTCACCATATTGTGACTGTCATGGAGAGAATGATGCACCAATTGTTCCGGATGTTGGGATGTTTGCGTCCTTTGATCCGGTTGCTTTGGATAAAGCCTGTGCAGATGCTGTCAACAGACAGCCGATTTGTGCGGGAAGTGTTCTGGATGAAGTTGAACATGTACATCATGATCATTTTACAGATGTATTTCCGGACACAAACTGGAACAGTTGCCTTGAACATGCGAAGGCACTGGGCCTTGGAACTGATGAATATGAATTAATTCAGATTTGACAGGAGGAATAAATAATGAAAGAAGCAATAATTTTATTACAGAGTATTGAAGATGTTAAAGATTTTAACCGTATTGTAGCAATGTATGATGGTGACGTGGATTTAGTATCCGGACGCTATGTCATTGATGCAAAATCCATTATGGGCATCTTTAGCCTTGATTTAAGTAAACCAATCACAATTCAGATACACGGAGAAAAACCAGAGACATTACTTGAAGAATTAAAAGCATTTATTCAGTAATTTTCAGCAGAGCAGTTTTGAATTTCGGGTTGCGGCGGAAAGTGAGAAGATATGGAAAAAGAACAATTGTTAGGAACAACGTTCACTTGTGAACAGGTAGTTACAGAGGATATGACAGCAGCAAGTGCTGTAGAGGGAACACCGAATGTGTTTGGAACCCCGATGCTTGTTGCACTTGCTGAAAAAACATGCTTTTTATGTATGGATCAGGCCAGCGGTGAGGGAGAAGCCAGTGTAGGTGTATCATTAGAGATTATGCATACTTCACCGACACCGGTAGGAATGAAAGTAACATGTACTGCTAAAGTTGAAAAAGTCGGCAAGATGGTTGAATTTTCCTTTGAGGCTGTGGATGAAGCCGGAGTGATCGGTACAGGAAAACATGTACGGGCTTACGTTCAGAAAGCAGCTATTGAAGCAAAAGCGGCAAAAAAACTGAATAAATAAGATGAGTCATTGATAATGACCATGATTAGAGATGCGTCTGGACAACGATGTTCCAGGCGCATTTTCAGATTTGAGGTAAAGTGTTTCGCGGATAATATGAAAAAAGCGACAGTAAAAAACTGCCGCTTTGGAATATGTAGATTTTTAGAAATCAATTTCATTTGGATTCCAGCCGGAGAAGCCTGTTTCTGGCATAGCTGCGATAGCTTTCATATCTTCGTCAGAAATCTCGAAATTGTAAATATCAAGGTTGGATGCAATACGGGATGGTGTTACAGACTTAGGAAGCGGAACAACACCATTCTGAGCTGCAAATCTTAAGCAGATCTGAGCAACACTCTTATCATATTTTGCTGCCATCTCAGCCAGGAATTCATTGCCGAGAACTGCACCGTTTCCGAGTGGACTCCAGCCCTGAACAACGATACCGTTTGCCTGACAGTAGTCAACAACTTCCTGCTGAAGGTATCCCGGATGATATTCAATCTGGTTAACCATAGGCTGAACTTCTGTTTCCATTAAGGATTCCAGATGTTTTGGATAGAAGTTTGCTGTACCGATCGCACGGATGCGGCCTTCTTTATAAAGCTCTGTCATAGCTTTCCATGTACCAAGGTTGATATCATTCCAGTCTTCAAACTGAAGAGGAATTGCCGGCCAATGAATGAGATAGAGATCCAGATAATCAAGTCCCATAATATTTAATGTTTTTTCGAAAGCAGCCTTTGTTTTTTCGTAACCACGAGCTTTGTTCCATACTTTACTTGTAACAAAAAGTTCTTCACGTTTAAGACCACATTCTCTTACAGCTTTTCCAACGCTGGCTTCATTCTTATATAATGTAGCAGTATCGATATGACGATATCCTGCTTCGATAGCGGAAATGATACTGTTGAAAGCGTCCTCACCATCTTTTGCTTTCCATGTTCCAAAACCAACACCAGGCATCTCAACGCCGTTGCGAAGTGTGTAAATTTTTTTAACCTCCATTGCTATATACCTCCCAATATAATAATGTATGGGTCAAAAGCATTTGCCCCCATGATACCTGCGGATATTTCGAATTTTAGGTTCTGAAAAACCTGAAAACGGGATTTTTTGACCTTGGTATCATAATAATATGATACTTGAAATAAGCCCATAAAGCAAGAATTATTTCCCGGACAAAGTCGAAAAAACTTATAAGTTAAACTGTTCTCCGCAACCGTATTTTTCATAAACATAGTCGATATCTTTATCTCCTCGGCCGGAAAGGCAGGCAAGGATTGAACCGGTTTCATGTTCTTTGGCATATTTGATCGCATAGGCAACAGCGTGAGCGCTTTCTATGGCTGGAATGATGCCTTCATATTTACAGAGAAGGAAGAAGGCTTCCATAGCTTCGTCATCACTGATGGATGTGTATTGAACACGTCCGCAGTCGTGCAGATAGGCATGTTCCGGACCGGTCGCAGGGTAATCCAGACCGCTGGCAATGGAATAGACAGGAAGCGGATCTCCGTTTTCATCCTGGAGAAGATAGCTTTCAAAACCATGCAGGATACCTTTTTTGCCGTAGGCGATGGAAGCAGCGTGATCGCCGATGCCTGAACCGCGTCCGAGTGGCTCCACGCCGATGATATCAACAGGATCCGCCAGAAATGGGACAAACATACCAATAGAGTTGGAACCGCCTCCGACAGCAGCGGTAACAGCATCCGGAAGAATTCCGGTCATTTCTAAAAATTGTTCACGGGCTTCAATGCCGATCACAGACTGGAAGTCGCGGACCATTTTAGGAAACGGATGAGGACCGACAACGGAACCGATACAGTAAATGGATGTTTCATATTCTTTTAAGTAGGCATCAAATGCAGCATCAACGGCCTCTTTTAATGTCTTTAATCCGTGAGTGACAGGGATGACACGGGCACCGAGCATCTTCATACGGATAACATTCGGATGCTGTTTGGCGATATCAACTTCACCCATATAAATATCACAGTCAAGACCGAAATAGGCGGCAGCTGTTGCGAGGGCAACACCGTGCTGTCCGGCACCGGTTTCAGCAATGATTTTCTTTTTACCCATGTATTTCGCAAGAAGTCCTTCTCCCATGCAATGATTGAGTTTGTGAGCACCGGTATGATTTAGGTCTTCACGTTTTAAATAAATCTGGCATTTTCCAAAGTGTTTGGAAAGACGTTCACAATGATAAACAGGTGTTGGACGGCCCTGAAATTCTCTGCGGATACGGCGTAGTTCATTGATAAACTGAGCACTGTGACAGATTTCTTCATAGGCATCGTCAATTTCCTTAAATGCCGGAATTAATTCCGGTGGAAGGAACTGACCGCCATATTCCCCGAAATAACCGTTTTTATCCGGGAATTTTTTTAAGTAAGTATCAAAATCTCTGTAGTTCATATAATTTATCCCCCTAAATAATTGTTTACTTTTACTATACATGAAATAGAAGGTGTATTCAAGGATGGAAAGAATAAGAGAGAAAAGAAAAAGAGGCCTGTTCCGATAAAAGAAACAGGCCTCTGTAAATGGTTAAGATATAATTAGCAAACACCCTGTGCTAACATAGCGTCAGCAACTTTCTTGAATCCGGCAATGTTTGCACCGGCAACGAAGTCATCTTCAACGCCGTAAGCTTTAGCAGCATCGTCGATATTGTGGAAGATGTTTACCATAATATCACGAAGTTTTGCATCAACTTCTTCGAATGTCCAGCTTAAACGCATGCTGTTCTGGGACATTTCAAGAGCGGAAGTAGCAACACCGCCTGCGTTGGAAGCTTTTCCAGGAACAAAATAAATCTTATTGCTCTGGAGATATTCTGTTGCGTCAAGAGTTGTAGGCATGTTTGCACCTTCAGCAACAACTTTGCAGCCGTTTGCGACAAGTGCTTTTGCGTCGTCGAGAAGGAGCTCGTTCTGAGTTGCACATGGAAGTGCGATGTCACAAGGAACTGTCCATACGCCTCTGCCTTCAGTATAAACTGCTTCCGGATGTTTCTCTGTATATTCTTTAATACGTCCGCGACGTACTTCTTTGATATCTTTTACAAGAGCAAGATCGATACCGTTCTTGTCGTAGATCCAGCCTGTGGAATCGCTGAGAGTAACGACTTTAGCACCGAGCTGAGTTGCTTTTTCACAAGCGTAAATTGCAACATTACCTGCACCGGAGATGGCAACGGTTTTGCCTTCTAATGTATCGCCTTTGCATTTTAATAATTCATCTACAAGATAAACAAGACCATATCCTGTAGCTTCTGTACGTGCAAGAGAACCGCCGTAAGTTAAACCTTTACCTGTGAGAACGCCTTCAGAAAGGTTACGGATGCGTTTGTACTGTCCGTAAAGATAACCGATCTCGCGTCCGCCAACACCGATATCACCTGCAGGAACGTCTGTATCTGCACCGATATGACGACATAATTCTGTCATAAAGCTCTGGCAGAAAGCCATAACTTCGCGGTCAGATTTACCCTTCGGATCGAAATCGGAACCACCTTTGCCGCCGCCGATAGGAAGTCCGGTAAGGGAATTCTTGAAAATCTGCTCGAAACCAAGGAATTTAATAATGCTTAAGTTTACGGATGGATGGAAACGAAGACCGCCCTTGTATGGTCCGATTGCACTGTTGAACTGAACGCGGTAGCCACGGTTTACCTGAACTTTACCGTTGTCATCTACCCACGGAACACGGAACATGATAATACGTTCTGGTTCTACAATGCGTTCCAGAAGAGCTGCGTCCTGATATTTTGATTCACTGTCCACAACCAGTTTTAATGAGTTCATAACTTCTGTCACTGCCTGGATGAATTCTGGTTCATTTGGATTCTTTTTAATCACACTTTCGATGATGCTGTCAGTATAAGACATATTTTCTCCTCCTTGAATAGCAATAAATGCGTTTCTGCAATTTCATTGCAATTATAGTATACTTTTTTTTGGAATTCAATACTTTAAAAGGATAAAATTTAAAAAAATGTAAAAATGTGTATTTTGAGGGTAGCGAAATAAAAAGAGAAAAGTCGAAATTTGCGTAATATTTTTCTTTATTTATCATCGTTTTCATGTATAATAAAAATATCTGAGATCTCATCTATTATAAATTTTCCAGAAATAAAGAGATATGTACATATTGTGAGGAGGCTATTCATGAATGATAAATTCGCGACTTTGTCCTTAGTTCAGCTGAAAGAGCTGGCAAAATCCCAGGGAGTAAAGAATGTATCGGCGATGCGTAAGGCGGAATTGGTTCAGTTGCTGGGGGAATTGGAAGAAAAGTACAATCGTGAAAAGAGTGAAAAACAAGAAGAAAAAACGGAAGAAAAGCGCAGTGTGCAGAGTGTTGAGACGGCAGAGGCCGGGGATTGCCGCATGGACAGTAATCTGGAAGCCCTGGACAGCGGACAGATGGCGAACGGCATTCTGGAGGTTCTGACAGATGGTTACGGATTTATCCGATGCGAGAATTATCTTCCGGGATCGAATGATGTCTATGTTTCACCGGCTCAGATCCGTCGATTTAATCTGAAGACCGGAGATATGATCGAAGGGAATATACGTGTAAAGACTCAGAATGAAAAGTTCAGTGCACTTTTATATGTGAAGTCAGTGAATGGTATGCACCCGGGGGAGGCCACTCGCCGCAAGAATTTTGAGGATATGACGCCGATCTTTCCGGACCACAGAATTCGCCTGGAGACAGTGAAGTCGAGTGTGCCGATGCGGATTATGGATCTGGTTTCTCCTATCGGTAAAGGGCAGAGAGGAATGATCGTGGCGCCTCCGAAGACTGGAAAGACAACATTGCTCAAGCAGATTGCCAAGGCGGTGACGATTAATCAGCCGGATATGAATCTGATCATTCTTTTGATTGATGAACGTCCGGAGGAAGTTACAGATATAAAAGAATCCATTGCCGGAAAGAATGTAGAAGTTATCTATTCTACGTTTGATGAACTTCCGGAGCATCACAAGCGTGTTTCAGAGATGGTGCTTGAGCGGGCTAAGCGTCTTGTGGAGCATAAAAAGGATGTTATGATTCTGCTTGACAGTATTACCCGATTAGCCAGAGCCTATAACCTGACAGTGCCGCCGAGTGGAAGAACCTTATCCGGTGGTCTTGACCCGGCTGCTTTATATATGCCGAAGAAGTTTTTCGGTGCCGCCCGGAATATGCGTGAGGGTGGAAGTCTTACGGTTCTCGCCACAGCACTTGTTGAGACAGGAAGTAAGATGGATGATGTTGTTTTTGAAGAATTTAAGGGAACAGGTAATATGGAACTTGTTCTTGACCGGAAATTATCTGAGAAAAGAATTTTTCCTGCAGTGGATATTGCCCGTTCCGGAACCCGCCGGGAAGAGCTTCTTCTGTCAAAAGAGGAGTTGGATGCATCCTATACTATGCGCAAAGCACTGGGTGGCATGAAGGCAGATGATGCACTGGAGAGAATATTGGATATGTTTATGCATTCAGAGGATAATAAAGCCTTTATTTCTATGATAAAAAGGACAAAGATTTTTTAAAAAAAGGCTTGAAAGCCCAATTGAAGCATGCTATAATAAAAAAGCTGTTTTTATATTGAACAAAATTGATTCGTCAGTTTTATAATTTTAGAATGAAGAAAGTCTTAGTGAGGTGAAAAACATGAGAGAAGGAATTCATCCAAAATATTATCAGGCAAAAGTAACTTGCAACTGTGGTAATGAATTTGTTACAGGTTCTACAAAACCGGAAATCCACGTTGAAATTTGTTCTAAGTGCCATTCTTTCTACACAGGCCAGCAGAAAGCTGTTGCAGCCCGTGGTCGTATTGATAAATTCAATCGTAAGTATGGTCTTACTCAGGAATAAGAAAAGTGTTACAGTAAGGTTGAGATTTTTTGAAAATCTCAACCTATTTTTCTATAGAGGTATTGAATTATGAAATATGCGAATATCGGTGGTCAGGCTGTTATGGAAGGTGTCATGATGCGCCATAAGGATCATTATGCGGTGGCTGTCCGAAAAGAGAATCATGAGATAGAAGTGATGACCGAGCAGAGACAGACATTGGGTGAGCGCTATCATGTTTCAGGGATTCCTATTGTTCGCGGAGTGTTTGCATTTGTAGACTCTCTCGTTGTGGGGATGAAGACACTGATGTGGTCGGCCTCTTTTTTTGAGGATGAGGAAGAGACGTCACAGGAGAAAGAAAAACAATCCGATACAGTATTTATGACAATGACGGTTATTTTTTCTCTGGCATTTTCAATTGGTCTGTTTATGATCTTGCCATTTTTGGTTTCAAACCTTTTTAAGAGTGTGACGGATTCCTCTTTAGTTTTAGGAATTATTGAAGGTTTGGTGCGTGTACTCATTTTTATCATATATATTCTGGCAATATCACGAATGAAAGATATTCAGCGCCTGTTTATGTATCATGGCGCGGAACACAAGACAATCAACTGTATTGAACACGGAGATGAACTGACCCCGGAAAATGCAGCAAAATACTCACGTTTTCATAAGCGCTGCGGTACAAGTTTTCTCTTCATTGTCATGTTTATAAGTATTGTGTTTTTTTTACTTTTTTTCCAAATATTTCCTATTAATAATATGTTTATAAAAGTAATCTGCCGAATCCTTCTTGTCCCGGTCATTGCAGGTATATCTTATGAGATTATCCAGTGGGCAGGACGTCACGATTCCGGTTTAGTCTGTCTGGTCAGCAAACCCGGATTCTGGATGCAGAAGTTTACAACGAAGGAGCCGGATAGAGAGATGCTTGAAGTGGCCATTGCTTCTATTGAAGCTATTTATGACTGGCGTGAGTTTCAGAGGGATTTGAAAGCATGATAACATTAAGAGAATTATTAAAAGAGGGCGAAGAACGTCTGAGAGAAAATAATATCGAAAATAGTACCATGGAGGCCAGGTATCTGATAGAATATATATGTGATCTGAATTGGGCACAGTATTTGCTTCAGGCAGATACGGAAGCGGATCCTCAGGAAGAACGGAGATATCGGGAAGCGGTTGAAAGACGGTGCAGCCATTATCCGCTTCAGTATATTCTCGGAACTGCCGGATTTATGGGACTGGAATTTATGGTGAATGAGGCTGTTTTAATACCGAGACAGGATACAGAAATTCTTGTTGAGACTGTTTTAAAAGAAGCCGATATTTTACAGGGAAGTGTGCTGGATATGTGTACCGGCTCCGGATGCATTTTGATCAGCCTGATGGCCCATGGAAGTTATGGACGAGGACACGGTGCGGATATTTCACGGGAGGCTCTGGATGTGGCTCGTATGAATGGTATTTTTAACCGGGATTACCTGATGAGATCCGGACGCAAAAAAGAAGATGTGACATGGATACAGAGTGATCTCTTTGAAAATATTTCCGATACATATGATGTGATCGTATCGAATCCGCCATATATTCCTGCAGATGTTATTGAAACGCTGATGCCGGAGGTAAGAGATTACGAGCCCCGGCTTGCACTGGAAGGGGCCGATGAGGGACTGGAATTTTATAAAAAGATTACAGAAGCCTCCCTGGAACATTTGAATCCGGGTGGCTGGCTTTTTTATGAGATCGGCTGTGAGCAGGCGGAAGATGTGTCCCAGATTATGAGAGATAAAGGTTTTAAAGAAGTACATACGGTCAGAGATCTTGCCGGACTGGACCGTGTGGTTTATGGGAGAATATAGAAATTAATTGGAGGTAAAATCATGTTTGACAGATTAGAAGATCTTGTAATCCGTTATCAGCAGGTAATGGAAGAACTGAATGACCCGGATGTGGTCAATGATCAGCCGCGTTTTCGTAAGTTGATGAAGGAACAGAATGACCTTGCTCCAATCGTCGAAAAATATACAGAATACAAGCAGGAGAAGCAGAATGTGGAAGACAGTCTTGAACTGCTTGAGATGGAAAATGATGAAGAGATGCGTGAATTGGCAAAAGAAGAGATGGCTGAGTCAAAAAAACGTATCACAGAGATTGAGCAGGAATTGAAAGTATTACTGATTCCAAAGGATCCGATGGATGAAAAGAATGTTATCGTTGAGATCCGTGCAGGTGCCGGCGGAGATGAGGCAGCTCTTTTTGCGGCAGAATTGTTCCGTATGTATTCAAAATATGCGGAAAAACAGCGTTGGAAAATTGAGATGATGAGCGTGAATGAGAACGGTATCGGAGGCTTCAAAGAAGTTGTATTTATGATTGTCGGTAATGGTGTTTATTCACGGTTAAAATTTGAGAGTGGTGTGCATCGTGTACAGCGTGTACCGGAAACAGAATCCGGCGGACGTATTCACACATCAACTGTTACAGTGGCAATTATGCCGGAAGCTGAGGAAGTGGATGTGCAGCTGGATATGAATGATGTCCGAATCGATGTATTCCGTGCATCCGGTAATGGAGGTCAGTGTGTCAACACAACCGACTCTGCCGTACGTATTACACATATTCCGACAGGTATTGTTATTTCATGCCAGGATGAAAAATCCCAGCTTAAGAATAAAGAAAAAGGCTTAAAAGTCCTTCGTTCCAGATTATATGATCTTGAGTTAGAGAAGAAACAGAAGGAAGAAGCTGCAAACCGTAAGAATCAGGTCGGAACAGGAGATCGTTCTGAAAAAATCCGTACCTACAATTTCCCTCAGGGCCGTTGTACAGATCATCGTATTAAATTAACACTGCATCGACTGGATGACATTCTTAACGGAGATCTGGATGAAGTGATCGACAGTCTGACGGCAGCAGATCAGGCAGCGAAGTTGAGCAACATGGAGGAAGAAGGTTAAATCGATGATATCTAAAAGCATGGAACAGTTAGTGAAAGGAAATTCGGTCATTCGTGCACTTTTTGAAGAAGGTAAGGAGATGGCCAGAGAAGTCGGAGCAGAAAACGTTTATGATTTCAGCCTCGGTAATCCGAGTGTACCTGCACCGGAAGCGGTGAGGACATCTATGAAAAAGATTCTGGATGAGAAAAATACACTTTATGTGCACGGTTATATGAGCAATGCAGGCTATGAGGAAGTCCGGGAAGCAGTTGCAAAGTCTTTGAATGAAAGATTTGATACGGACTTTGAGTGGCCGGGGATTTTGATGACTGTGGGCGCTGCCGGCGGTCTGAATGTGGTTCTCAGAACATTACTTGATCCGGGGGATGAAGTTGTGTGCTTTGCTCCGTTTTTTGGGGAATACACGAATTATGTGCATAATTATCAGGCACAGCTTGTTGTAGTTCCTCCGAATCCGCCGTCTTTCCAGCCGAATCTGGACATGCTGCAGGATAGGATCACAGAACGGACAAAAGCAATCATCATTAATAATCCGAATAATCCGACAGGTGTTGTCTATACTGCCGAGACGTTAGATCGTCTCGAAAGGATCCTTAAGGAGGCCGAGACCCGTATCGGTCATTCGATTTATGTAATATCAGATGAGCCTTACAGAGAACTGGTTTATGACGGTGTAGAGGTTCCTTTTATTACAAAACATATCCGCAACTGTATTATTGGATATTCTTTCAGCAAATCACTTTCTCTGCCGGGAGAGCGTATCGGTTATCTGGCGGTCCCTAAGGCGATTGACGATTATCAGGGATTGATCGAAGGTCTGGCCATTGCCAATCGTGTGCTTGGTTTCGTCAATGCACCTTCGCTTCAGCAGCTGATGATCAAAGAGTGTCTGAATGAAAAGACAGATGTGGCGGCTTATGATAAGAATCGAAAGTTTTTATATAAATCGCTTACAGATATGGGATTTGAATGTGTGAAACCGGAAGGTGCATTCTACCTTTTTGTGAAATCACCTGTGGAAGATGAAAAGGCATTTGTTGAGGAAGCAAAAAAACAGCATTTGCTTTTAGTTCCGGCTTCCAGCTTTGGATGCCCGGGATATGTCCGGATCGCATACTGTGTGGCTTATGATATGATTGAACGTTCCATGCCGGCTTTTAAAGCACTGGCTGAAAAGTATTTTGGATAAAAGGGAAGGTGGAAACAGGTATGAAAACATGGAGAGACTATGTGCGTCGGGTAGTTCCTTATACACCGGGTGAACAGCCGAACCAGACCGGAATGATCAAATTAAATACGAATGAGAATCCTTATCCGCCGGCATCGGGTGTTATGGCGATGGCAAAGCAGATGGATGCAGAAAAATTTCGTTTGTATCCGGATCCGACAGCCAGTGTACTGACGGAGGCACTTGCAGATTTTTATCATGTTCGTCAGGAACAGATTTTTGTTGGCGTGGGTTCGGATGATGTTATTGCGATGGCCTTTCAGACATTCTTTAACAGTGATCGTCCGATTCTGTTTCCGGATATTACCTATTCTTTTTATCCGGTATGGGCCGATGCCTTTCGGATTCCTTATGAGACAAAAGCTCTGGATGAGCACTTCCGCATGCACAGAGAAGATTATTATGGTGAAAATGGCGGAATTATTTTCCCGAATCCGAACGCTCCGACATCGGTTTACGAAGATCTGGATTTTATAGAGGATATTTTAAAACACAATCAGGATGTACTCGTTATCGTGGATGAAGCTTATATTGACTTTGGCGGAAGATCCGCATTAGAACTTATCGACCGGTATGATAACCTGCTTGTTGTGCAGACATTTTCAAAATCCCGGTCCATGGCAGGCATGCGAATCGGTTTTGCAATGGGCAACGAGGAATTGATTAAAGCGCTGAATGACTTTAAATATTCCTTTAATTCCTATACAATGAATCAGACATCCCTGGCTCTTGGAGCTGAGGCCGTAAAGGACAGAGCTTATTTTGAGGAATGCGTTGAAAAAATCAAGTCCACCCGCAGTTGGGTGTGTAAGGAGTTAAAAGCTCTTGGATTTGAGTTTAACGAGCCGTGGGCAAACTTTGTTTTTGTGACACATCCGTCATATCCGGCAAAGGAGTTATTTGAGGCTCTTCGAGAGAAAAAAATCTATGTACGCTATTTTAATATGCCTAGAATTGATAATTATTTGAGAATAACCATCGGAACGGACGCAGAGATGGAAACATTGATTCAGTTCCTTAAAGGATATATCGGATAACAATCACAAAATCCTCCTGACCTGTCCGGTTAGGAGGATTTTTTTGTTGCAGTAAAAACTAGTTTAGGGTGGGGTGAATATACGTGATACATCAGGTAAGGGTTTCTGTCAGAAATCTTGTGGAATTTATTTTGAGAAATGGCGATATAGATCAGAAAACGGGAGCCCTTCAGGATGTGGATGCCATGCAGGCCGGAAGTCGTGCCCACCGCAAACTTCAAAAACAGGGAGGTTACAATTACAAAGCAGAAGTTTTTATGAAATGTCAGATGGACATGGATGAGGAACTGACCATACAGGTTGAGGGAAGAGCCGACGGGGTGATAACAGATCCGTCGGATGAAAACAATGTCATGATTGACGAAATTAAAGGTACATTCACAAAACTGGATGCTATCGAGGAACCGGATATCCTTCATACAGCACAGGCAGACTGTTATGCTTACATGTATGCGGTCCAAAAAGAGTTAAATCAGATTCGTGTCCGTATAACTTATATTCAGCTCGAAACAGAAGAAATAAAAACTTTTGAGTTTGTACGTGAGTGTGATGAGCTCAGACAATGGTTTGGAAATCTTGTCCGCCAGTATGCCAAGTGGGCAAGATGGCAGATCCAGTGGCAGGAACTTCGGGATGAGTCAATCGGAAGGACCTCCTTTCCCTATGCTTACCGGATCAGCCAGAAAAGAATGATGAATGGTGTTTACCGTTCAATTGAGGAGCAGAAAAATATTTTTATACAGGCACCGACAGGCACGGGAAAAACTCTTGGAACTTTATTTCCTTCAATCAAAGCTATGGGAGTGGGAAAATGCGGAAGGATTTTCTATTTGACGGCAAAAACAATTACGCGCACAGTGGCGCAAGAAGCAGGGGAATTGCTATCGGAACATGGATTGAGGATGAAATTTATCACACTGACGGCGAAGGAAAAAATATGTCCTCTGGAAGAATGCCGGTGTCAGGCAGACTTTTGTCCTTATGCAAAGGGACATTATGACCGGGTCAATGATGCGGTTTTTGAAATGATTCAGGAAGAAGACCGGATGAACCGGGAGTGCATTTTGGAGTATGCGGAAAAGTTTCAGGTGTGTCCTTTTGAATTTCAGCTGGATGCATCTTTATGGTGCGACACAATCATATGCGATTATAATTATGTATTTGATCCGGTTGTGTATTTAAAACGTTTTTTTGCAGATCCAATGGCAAATATGATTTTTCTTGTGGATGAAGCACATAATCTTGTGGACAGAGCACGGGAGATGTATAGTTCCGGTTTGTTCAGAGGTGATTTCCAGAAGGTGTTAAAGGTCCTCAGACCGTCCTATCCGAAAACAGCACGTAAAGTGCATAAGTGCGGTCAGTTTTTTAAAGATTTTGAGGAGTATCGGCAGGAAACCGGTGAAAATTACGCAGTTGTAAAGGAGATAGGAAGTTTCGTTTTAAGTCTGATGCGAATGGTTTCTGATTTTGAGGATATCCTTCGGGAGGAGATGCCCCGGGAACTTCGGGAGACGGTTACAGAACTTTATTTTAACGCACGCCGTTTTATAAATACCTATGATCTGATGGATGACCGATACCGAATCTATACTGAAGGCAGCGGAAGAGATACAATGATTCGTCTCTTTTGTATGGATCCGTCGGAAAAACTGGATGAACGGATCGGAATGAGCAGAAGTTGTATTTTCTTTTCGGCCACATTGCTTCCGGTGCAGTATTACAAAGATCTGTTAAGTAAAAAACCGGAAGAAGATTATGAGATGTATGTCGATTCGCCTTTTTCAGAAGAAAACAGACTGATATTTACAGTTAATGATGTAAGCAGCCGCTATTCGTCGAGAAATGAGGAACAGTATGGCAGGATTGCAGAGTACATACGAAAAATTATAAGGGCAAGAAATGGAAATTATATGGTCTTTTGTCCTTCTTATGATTTTATGGAACATGTATTTGATGCTTTTGCAGAGCGGGAGATGCAAAAAGCGGGAAATGGTTTGACTGTGCTGCGTCAGAAAAGTACGATGAATGAAGATGAACGGCAGGCCTTTTTGGACAGCTTTAAAGAGAGACCTCATGAGACAACACTTGGTTTTTGCGTTCTTGGCGGAATTTTTTCAGAAGGCATTGATCTCAAATCAGATCGGTTGATTGGTGTCATCATTGTGGGCACCGGCCTTCCGGGGATTGGAAGTGAAAGAGAACTTTTGAAAACCTATTTTGATGAAACACGAGGGGAAGGTTTTGATTATGCCTATCTTTATCCGGGAATGAATAAGGTATTTCAGGCCGGCGGAAGGGTGATACGTTCGGAATCGGATCAGGGAGTGATCGCACTCCTGGATGAGCGTTTTAATTATCAGCGGTATCAGCGGCTCTTTCCGAGAGAGTGGATTCCCTTTCAAAAATTAAACTGCAATTCTGTAGAGAAAAATGTTGAAAAATTCTGGACAGAACGGATAAATATTTTATAATAAGATTAACAAAAGGAATTAAGGAGGCTATTTATGGTAATTACAATATGTATTGGTAGTTCCTGTCATTTAAAAGGTTCCAGAAGCATTATTCAGGGACTTGAGAAGAAAATCCGGGAGAATGAGTTATGCTCCCAGATTGAATTGAATGGATCTTTTTGCACTGGAGAGTGTGAGAAAGGTGTTTGTGTTAAAATTGATGATGAATTATTTTCCGTTTCACCGGAAACAGTAGATACATTTTTTGAGAATGAGGTACTCAGGAGGGTTCGTTAGTGGCAGCAATTGGATTTAAGATGGCAAAATGCAAAGACTGCTATAAGTGTGTGCGCATATGTCCGGTGAAAGCCATTCATGTAAAGGACGAGCGGGCGCGCTATGTGGCGGACGAATGTGTTTTATGCGGCCGCTGTCTTACAGCCTGTCCACAGGATGCAATCATTTATATCAGTGACCTGTGTAAAGCGAAACAGTATATCCGGGAAGAGAAAACAATTATCGCTTCCTTAGACCCGGCTTATCTGGGGGCATTTGGCGATTCTATGCACGGGACCGGACAGATCCGGGATGCCCTTTACAAACTTGGATTCACACATGTCCGTGAAACAGCGGAAGCGGCAGTTCACATTACAAAGGCATATGAACGCCTGATTCGTCAGGGGACGATGACGAATATTATAACGACGTCCTGCACGGCTGTGAATGAGCTGGTAGAAAAGTATTATCCGGATATGATTCCTTATATGGCACCTGTCGTATCGCCTATGACAGCCCATGGCATGATGTTGAAGGAGGAATTCGGACCGGATGCCAAAATAGTGTATATCGGAAGCTGTACGGCCAGAGGCCGGGAGGCTGTGCGTGAACGCTGTCGGGGAACATATGTGGATGCGGTTCTTGATTTTCAGGAACTCCGATCATGGCTCAAGGAAGAGAAAATTGACGTATCAAGATGTGCTTTTCGTCCAAGAGAGGGGATAAATCCTCAGATCAATGGCCTTTATGGTGTCAGCGGCGGGATTTTATCAGCGATCCAAGCCCACAGAGGCTTTGGAAAATATGAGCAGCTTTATGTGGATAGTATAGATTCAGTGATTGAATTATTTGAATGTATCCGGAAGGGAGAGATTAAAAATTGCTTTATTGAGGCATCTTCCTGTGTCGGAGGATGTATCAATGGTCCTTTGGCCGGGGGATGTCAGAGTGATCGTTTTAAGGCAAGGATTTATACAAATCAGAAAATCAGCAGGGAGTTTCCGAAAAATGTTGAAGATATGAGTCCAAATATTCATCTTCAGAAAGTTTTTTATGAAACTTCCAAAAATATAGATATGCCGACGGAAGAAGAGATTCAGGAACAGCTTCGCAGGGACGGAAAGGATTCCGCAGAAAAACAGTTGAATTGTGGTGCCTGCGGGTATAAGACATGCCGGGATAAAGCGATTGCCCTGTGTCAGAATAAAGAACTATTTGATCTGTGTATACCGCATATGTATCAGAAGGCCCGTTCTATGGCGGAAGTTATTTTGTCTGTAACGCCGAATCTTATTATTACTGTCGATGAGCAGCTTAAGATCATGCAGTTCAATAATGCTGCCGAAGTTATGTTTAATATACCGGCAGAAAAGGCGATTGGAATGTATTTATACAGACTGTTTGATGCCAGCGATTTCGAAGAGGTATTCCGGCAGAAACGGAGTATCATGAACAAAAAAGTCGAATATGAAAAATATGGTCTGGTGACGATACAGAATATTATTTACATCCGTGAGCAGAATTGTGCGCTTGGTATTATTCGGAATGTTACTGCGGAAGAACGTATTCACAGGCAGCATGACCGCATGCGCCGTGAAGCGATGGAGATTGCTCAGAAGGTTATTGACAAACAGATGATGGTCGCACAGGAAATTGCAGGACTTCTTGGAGAGACGACAGCAGAGACTAAGGTGACATTGACAAAGATGCGTGACAGCATCTTTTATGATGGGGAAGATGAATTATGAAGATGAGTCTGGATATTGCCTGGAAAAGCCTGAATAAAGCAAAGGAAGAATTGTGTGGGGACACTGTAGAGATTATCAAAACAGAAGACTCAGATATTCTTGTATTGTCCGACGGAATGGGAAGTGGTGTTAAAGCTAATATTCTTTCTACCCTTACAACGAAAATTATGGGTACGATGCTGAAAAACGGTGCCACTATTGAGGAGTGTGTGACGACAGTTGCCCGTACTCTGCCTGTGTGCCAGAAAAGACAAGTGGCTTATTCAACTTTCAGTATTCTGCAGATCTATAAAAATGGTGAAGCCTGCCTGCTTGAATATGATAATCCGGGAGGAATACTGATCCGGGACGGCCATCAGAAGAATGTACCTTTTGCCGTTAAAGAGATTGAGGGCAAGATCATCAGAGAGTATCATTTTAATGTATGCTATGGCGATTATTATATTATGATGAGTGACGGTGTGGTTCATGCCGGTGTGGGAACCCGGTCCGGATTTGGATGGCCCCGTTCAGAGGTGGCCAGGTACATCGAGGAGATGTGTGCTTCGGATATATCAAGCTCCAGACTGATGTCGATGATAAGCAGCCGGTGCTATGAGCTGTATGATGGGAAACCGGGAGATGATACAACCGTGATTACGATCAAGGTCACGGAACCGAAGACAGTCAATATTTTTACCGGTCCTCCGGTTGATAAAAAAGATGACAGACGGGCGGCAGAAGAGTTTATGTCTGAATCCGGAACTAAAATTGTCTGTGGCGGCACGTCTTCGAATATTATAGCGAACTATCTTCACAAACCAATCAGGGCATCTCTTATGTATTACGATCCGGATATTCCGCCAACAGCAGAGATTGAAGGAATGGATCTGGTTACGGAAGGTGTTCTGACTCTGAATCGTACAGTTCAGATGCTTGCTGCATACAATCTCGGCAAGGTGGATGAGGCCTTTTTCAAACAGTTGTACGGCATGGATGGTGCCGCAAGATTATGTAAAATTCTTATTGAAGAATGTACCCATTTAAATCTGTTTGTGGGAAGGGCTATAAATGAGACGTATCAGGCAGCAGCACTTCCTTTTGATCTGAGTATTCGTCAGAGACTGGTTGAACAGCTTGTGAATGAGTGCAGAAAGATGGGAAAAACAGTGAGCATTAAATATTATTAACGATACTGTTTTGTTAGGAGATAAAGATGAAGAAAGAATTTATGACAGATATTAATAAAATTAAATTTGAAGTATACCGGGAAGTTG
>JAEDDO010000085.1 GCA_016298055.1 Frisingicoccus sp. | reverse complement strand
GATTTCCTGATATTGGATAAGTAGAGTCGAATGGTCATAACCGTCAGAATCAGGGCCGTTGCAGCCATAATAAGATTCGAAGGAATGGTTTTTGCCATCAAAAGCAAAAAAATCGGAGGAATACCTATAATAAAGTCAACTAACAACATAAGCATGATCGAACCACTCTGTTTGACAGCACGGGTCTCATTATCCCAGTTGAACACAGGATATTGTATATTGGCGGCAATGCCTGCAATTGATGAAAAAATAATATAGACAGCAGGTATTAAAATGAGCCATATCCCATTGATCAGCGTCGGTTTCACAGCAATCCAGCTTAAAATAACAGACACGACATAGAATGGCAGGACAATGGTCAGATGTGTCAGTATCTTACTGTCGATAATCGTTTTTGTTTTTATTGGCAGTGACTGCATCAGCCACCAGTTTTTTCCTTCTATGGATATGGAGCAGGCGGTCATAGGAACCATAGCGGCAATCATTCCGAGAAGAACAGGGAGTGCGTGGACAACAATGCCCGGATAGCCGATGAGTGTTTCAAATTTTTCCGGTCCCGTAAATAAAATAGCAACAGGAACAAGAAGCATAAGTATATAACCGACAATTGTGTTGCTGACGTAAATGCTGGAAGCAAAGTAACGCTTGATTTCACGGTTTCTTAAAGCTTTGAGAACGGAACGTGTGGATAAGCTCTGCATTTTATAATTATTTTTTGCATGCGTTGCATTGAGTGCCGTGCAGATCGTTAAAAAATATTTCTGAACAAGAGCAACCATACATATAAACAATACAAGAGCAGATCCGATAAGCATAATAAAGCTGATGAAATCTGTTTGTACGGCAGCAGTTCCGAACCATACAGCCGGTGGATAGATTCTTTTAATCTGGGCGGTCATAAAGTCGGTGATATCCCGGATCATGTCCGGTGTGATCGTATCCGAATTGCCGCTCAAAAGCATACTTCCGGCCATAACAACAATAGCAAAAATGATTGTTAAGGCAGCAATCACAAGATTTTTATGTTTCATTCGGGAGCCGATTCCTGCAATGAGCGCACCAACAGCCGTAGATAAAGTTATTGGAAGCAGCGGAAGAAATAGGGTACCGATAAATATGAAAATATAAAATAAGGGTCCGGGATGATTGTATATGCCGTAAATAATAGTTCCTGGAAGCATGATCAGCAGACTCATGAACATATTCGTTGTGTACATACTTAAAAAACGACTGATGACAACCGCTGTTTTTGATACGGGCAGAGATAAGAGTATTTCAAAATTTTTCATCTGAAAAATGACACCGCCTGCCTTAAAAAACGAAAATATGAGAATGATCAGACTTGTAATCATGTAAAGGTACATAGGAAGAATTTCAGACATACCTACTTCAATCATTCCGAAGGACAGTAGAGCAATATAAGCAAGAATCATTGCGCCGACAAGTATCCAGGCCAGAGTTAAAAGTATAAAGTTATCTTTCTTCTTTTTATCTTTTGTATAACGGGCTTCATTGATTCCAAACAGGTTACACAGCTGCAGAGCTGTCAGTTTCTGAATTTGTTTCAGCATTGGAAACCACCTCCATAAAAACAGATTCAAGAGATTCACCTTTCGTCAGTGATTGGATATCTCCGGATGCAATCAGTTCACCATTTTTAATAATAGCAATTTTGTTGCATAACTTTTCGGCTACGTCCAGAACGTGGGTGGAAAAAAAGATCGCATTACCTTTACGACACATATCATGCATCATATTTTTCAATGTTAACGCAGCTTTTGGATCCAGACCGACAAAAGGTTCATCCAGAATCATAAGTTTTGGTTCATGAATCAGGGCACTGATAATGGCAAGCTTTTGTTTCATACCGTGGGAGTAGGAAGAAATTAAATCTCCGAGAGAACTCGTAATTTCGAAAGCATCCGCATAGGTTTTAATACGTTTTTCACGGTCATCCTTTGAAATTTGAAAAATATCCGCTATAAAATTCAGATACTGTATACCTGTCAGATATTCGTAGAGATCCGGATTATCCGGTATGTAGGCAATACAGGACTTACATGCGAGTGGATCGTCCTTAACAGAGATACCGTTAATATGAATCTCTCCTTCTTCAAAATCAATGATTCCTACAACAGCTTTAATTGTTGTTGTCTTACCGGCACCGTTATGTCCGATAAATCCATAAATATCTCCGCTTTCTACTTCAATATTTAAATTTGAGACGGCTTTCTTACCGCCCTTATAAGTTTTTGTAAGATTTTTAATACTCAACATCGCACTAGTCCTCCTTTTCACAAGGTGAGGAGATAAAAGTAAGTCTTCGAGGTTTTCTTCCATCTCCCGGTTGATTGTATATAACTTCATTAAAAATATTACCGATTTTTTGCATCATATCCATGAATTCTTCATCCGTAAGCATGAGTGTGGATGTGGTCAGGCTTAATAAATCTCTCTGTGGATCTGCATCTTCGGAAAGAAAATAGTTTTCAAAGCTTCCGAGCAGTGAGAGCAGACCTGAGCGAAAAAGAGTGGCAATATCTTCCGGACTCACAGGAGCAATAGGATTCTGGGCGAGTTTCCATGTGCGTTCAATCGTTCCTCGGATTTTCTTCTCATCTGCAATCTCAATGCAATTGTTGTCAAAAAGTACTTTGACATGACGATAAAGGCTGGCAGGCGGGATATCACTCAGTTCCGCCCCAATCTCTTTCGTTGTTCCCTGGCCGTGAATGATTAAATATTGTACGATACGCTGGCGTATAGGGTTCATTATAATTTTCATAAAGTCTTTATTCATAAAATCACCATTATTTTCAAAAATAATAATATTATTAATTATGATAATAATATAGTTTGATAGGATTGTCAAGTAAAAAAGACTCTACAAAAAGCGGATAAAACTTTTTATAGAGTCTTGTGTTTATTTAAAATCAACGATGGTTACACCGGTCTCGCCTTCACCAAAGGTACCAAGGCGATAGGATTTAACGTAACGGCATTTTTTCAGTTTGTTGTGAACTGCAGTACGGAGTTTTCCTGTACCGCGGCCATGGATGATCGTCACCTGAGTTAAATGTGCAAGATATGCATCATCAAGATATTTGTCAACTTCCGGCATAGCTTCATCTACAGTTTTTCCGATAATGTTCAGGCTGGTACTGATGGATGCGGACTTGGACATCTTAATCTTTCCTGCACCGGTTTTCTTTAATGTCGGTGCTTTGATGACTTCTTCATCGAGGAGTTCCAGGTCAGATAAATTGACCATGGATTTTAAAATTCCCATTTGAACGGCAACCTGACCTTTGCTGTTTGGTTTTCCGGTAATGGTTCCCTTGAGATTCATACTGAGAACACGGACAGTGTCTCCCGGATGGAAATCTTCAGGCCGATTTTTTCTGGCCTGTTCTTTTTTAAGGGCAAGGCGTTCATCGGTTTTGGAAAGTTTATCGCGGACGGCAGACCGTTTCTTTTCCATCTCTTTCATATTATCCATTTTTCCGGCAGCCAGTTTATTCATATCACGAATTGTCTGATCGGCATAATCTTTGGCATCCTGTAAAATTTTTCGTGCCTGTTCGTTGGCGTCACGGAGAATGCGTTCTTTTTGTTTTGCAAGATTGTCCTGTTTTGCTTCAAGTTTTTCCTTCAGTTTGGAAACTTCAGCTTTATATGCTTCAATCTCAAGACGTTCTTTTTCTATAATCGTTCGGCTGGATTCCAGATCGGATATAAGATCTTCGAAACTCTGATCATTGGCATCAATGAATTTTTTTGCATCTTCAATCATAAAATTTGGAAGACCAAGTTTGCTTGAAATAGCAAAGGCATTACTCTTTCCCGGAATGCCGATCAATAAGCGATACGTCGGACTTAAAGTTTCTACATTGAATTCGCAGCTTGCGTTGCAGGCTCCTTCTGTGGATAAGGCAAACACTTTTAATTCACTGTAATGGGTCGTAGCCATCGTTGTCACTTCACGGCGAAGGAAATTCTTCAGGATGGCCATGGCAAGAGCGGCACCTTCTGTCGGGTCAGTTCCCGCACAAAGTTCATCCAGGAGGACAAGAGAACGGTAATTGGATTTTTCAATGATGGAAACAATATTGGTCATGTGGGATGAAAATGTACTTAAACTCTGCTCGATGCTCTGTTCATCGCCGATATCCGCAAATACTTCTTCATAAACGGATAGTTCTGAATGATCAAATGCAGGAATGTGAAGTCCGGCCTGTCCCATCAAAGTTAAGAGTCCGACAGTTTTTAAGGAAACGGTCTTACCGCCGGTATTCGGACCTGTAACAAGAAGAAGTCGATAGTCTTTTCCAATGGAAATATCAATTGGAACAACTTTTTTCTTATCAAGTAAAGGATGACGTCCTTTTTTGATATTAATATAGCCCTTTTCATTGAAAATCGGTTCTGAGCCGCTGTAGCTTCTGGAAAGACTGGCTTTGGCAAAGACAAAATCCAGATGTGTCATCACAGTGACGTTGGTACTTAATTCTTCAATATATTCACCGCACTGATTGCTCAGCTCGGCAAGAATTTTTTCAATTTCTTCTTTTTCTTTTGCAGCCAGCTCCCGAAGGTCATTATTCAGCTTTACAACAGCCATTGGTTCAATAAATAAAGTTGAACCGGAGGAAGACTGATCATGGATCATACCCTGAACCTGACTTCGGTATTCTGCTTTTACAGGCAGACAGTATCTGCCGCCGCGCATAGTAATCAGGTTATCCTGGAGCATGGCTCCCATGGAGGAAGAATTCACCATGGAGTTTAATTGACTGTGAATACGATCATTGGTCAGTTTTATAGAACGGCGCACATGTTTTAAACCGGCGCTGGCATCATCTGCAATTTCTTCTTCGGATAAAATACAGCGTCGTATCTCGCGGCATACCGGAGATAAAGGTTCGATGGCATTAAAAAATCCGTCAAGAGAATCGGATGAAAGGTCATCATTGTCACGTCTTCCGTAGGATTTTACCCGGAGTGCGGTTTCAAGCAGAGATGCAATGTGCATCAATTCCTGGATCGATAAGCTGGATCCTACTTTTAATCTTAATAAAGAACCGCGGATATCCCGAAGGCCTGAAAAAGAGATACTGCCTTTGGCGTAGAGTCTGGATAAGGCATCGGTTGTTTCCATCTGTCCCTGACAGATCTCGCCTAAATCTGTCGATGGTAAAAGTTTCTCACACAGATCTTTACCCATGGCAGATGTGGCACAATCCGCCAGTTTGCCAATAATTTTAGGATATTCTAATATTCTTAATGCTTTTTCATTCATTTACAGTTTGTCACCTCATAATTTATTTCGCAGTATGGACAGGAAGCAATCAAATAATTTACAACTGCGTTTACCTATGGCACATTATACCTTATTCTATCGCAAATGAGAATGTTAATTTTAAAAATCCTGTTATCGGAAAATGAAATATGGTATACTTTAAAACGAATAATGATTTATGTGAAGGCATGAGGCCTTAAGAAGATTAGAAGTGAGGATATATTATGCGATTTATTGCAGATTTGAGAGAGGGAGATCATATCTCCGGCATTTATTTATGTAAAAACAAGCAAAATTTGAAAACAAAGGCAGGAAAAAGTTATTATTCCATGCTGCTTCAGGATAAAACAGGAACACTGGATGCAAAAGTATGGGATTTGAATAATGGTATTGAACATTTTGAATCGATGGATTTTATTAAAGTGGATGGATTAATTACAAGTTTCCAGGGAGCTCTTCAGGTCAATGTGCGCCGTGTACGCCGCACACAGGAACAAGAATATGATATTCGTGATTATCTTCCGACAAGCCGGTTTGATATTGAAGAAATGATGAAAGAACTTGCAGAAATTATCCAGACGATTAAGAATCCATATTTAAAAACTCTTTTAGACAGTTTTTTTGTGAAGGATAAGGAATTTATTAAAAGTTTTAAAGCACATTCCGCAGCAAAGAGCGTCCATCATGGTTTTGTAGGCGGATTGTTGGAACATACCCTGAGTGTGACAAAATTGTGCGATTTTTATTGTAAACGTTATCCGATTTTAAATCGTGATCTTCTTTTGACAGCGGCTATGTGTCATGACATCGGAAAGACAACGGAGCTGTCTCTTTTTCCGGAGAACGATTATACAGATGAAGGTCAGTTGATCGGACATATTGTAAAAGGAACTGAGATGATCCACGACCGGATTCGTGATATACCAAACTTTCCACAGGTTCTTGCAAATGAGTTAAAACATTGTATTTTAGCACATCACGGCGAATTAGAGTATGGCTCTCCTAAGAAACCGGCTTTGGTTGAGGCACTTGCATTGAATCTTGCAGATAATACAGACGCAAAGATGGAGACAATGACCGAATTTTTTGCCGGTGCAATGGATGGATCCGAATGGATCGGATATAATCGTCTGTTTGAGTCAAACATTCGAAGAACATCGAAATAGACGGAGCGTGGATAATGAAAGATAATTTTAAAAAGAATGATCTGGTGACACTTGAAATTACAGATTTGGGAAGCAGTGGTGAGGGTATCGGAAAAGTGGACGGCTTTACATTATTTGTTAAAGATGCCCTTATTGGTGATGTAATTCAGGCGAAGATTATTAAGTTGAAAAAGAATTATGGTTATGGAAGGTTAATGGAGATCGTAACACCTTCACCGGCCCGGGTGGAAGCTCGATGCCTGAAAGCCAGAGCCTGCGGAGGGTGTCAGATCCAGCCGCTGGATTATGAAAAGCAGCTCGAGTATAAAGAGAATAAAGTGGGTGGATTACTGGAAAGAGTCGGAAAGATCCGAGATTATGTCATGGAGCCGATTATTGGTATGGAGGAGCCGTGGCATTATCGGAACAAGGCTCAGTTTCCTGTCGGAAAAGATAAAGACGGAAAAATCATTACCGGATTTTATGCCGGAAGAACCCATTCTATTGTACCCTTGGACAAATGTTTTATTCAGCATCCTTTAAATGAGCAGATTATGAGTATTGTTCAAAGGTGGATGGAGGAATTTAATATTTCATCTTATGATGAAGTATCTCATAAAGGGCTTGTGCGCCATATTTTCACACGTATAGGAAAGTATACAGAGGAAGTTATGGTTTGCCTCGTCATTAATGGAAAGAAGATTCCAAAAGAGGCAGAGCTGATCGAAAGATTAAAACAAATACCCGGGATAAAAAGTATTTGTCTGAATGTAAACCGGGAAAATACCAATGTCATTTTGGGAAAAGATATTCAATGTCTTTGGGGACAGCCTTATATTACAGATAAAATCGGAGAAATTTCTTATCGCATCTCTCCATTATCATTTTTTCAGGTTAATCCGATTCAGACACAGAAGCTTTATGCGACAGCACTTGAGTATGCAGGATTAACAGGCAAAGAAACAGTGTGGGATCTGTACTGTGGCATTGGAACAATTTCTCTTTTCTTAGCTCAGGCAGCAAAAAAAGTTTATGGCGTTGAGATCGTTCCGGAAGCCATCCGGGATGCACAGGAGAATGCACGGCTGAATCATATTGAAAATGCGGAATTTTTTGTGGGAAAAGCGGAAGAAGTTCTTCCGGAACAGTATGAAAAAAATGGTGTGTACGCAGATGTCATTGTCGTAGATCCGCCTCGAAAAGGCTGCGACGAGAAACTGCTTGCATGTATGGTTCAGATGGCCCCTGAAACGATTGTTTATGTGAGCTGTGATCCTGCGACACTGGCCAGAGATCTGAATTATTTGAGTAATCATGGTTATAAGGTAAAAAAAGTACGATGTACTGATATGTTTCCACATAGCGTGCATGTGGAGAC
>JAEDDO010000001.1 GCA_016298055.1 Frisingicoccus sp. | reverse complement strand
TTATACAATAAACAGATGCCGCACTGATCAATACAATTCGTTCTACGAAATTTTTCAGTTCACGGACATTCCCCGGCCACGAATAATTTTTCAATATCTCCATAACTTCCGGAGAAAATGTCTTTTCTCTTCCGTATTTTTTACAGTACTTATTCAGGAAATACTGAATTAACGGTTCGATATCACTCGGTCTCTCTCGAAGCGGCGGAATGATCGCCGGAATAACATTCAATCGATAATATAAGTCTGCCCGAAAAGTCTTTTTCTTAATGCACTCACTAAGATCTTCATTCGTCGCAGCAATCAGTCTGAAATCGATACGCTTTGGCCGATCTGAGCCGATACGCTGTACCATTTTTGTCTCGATGGTTCTTAATATTTTGCCCTGAAGCGCTAACGGCAAGGAATTAATTTCATCCAAAAACAATGTTGACTCATGGGCCGTTTCAATCAGTCCTTTTTTACCGCTGCCAAGCGCACCGGTAAATGCCCCCTTCTCATAACCAAACAGTTCTGATTCCAATAATGTTTCCGGAAAGGCCGCACAGTTGATCCGCACCATTTCCTTTCCTTTACGTTCACTCATTTCATGAATATATTCTGCCAGAACTTCTTTACCTGTCCCTGATTCACCCTGAATTAAAATATTGGCATCCGTGGAAGCCACATTATTCATAATACGCACCAGTTCCGACATCTGGGGACTATTATAAACCATCAGTTTATTATCATCCGGTCGTTTATCCTGAATGACTTTTACTGCCTGATATGTGTTCAGTGCATCATAATAGTAGCCGATCAGTTCTTCCATATCCCTCATAACGCCAATGATATATTGAATATCGCCTTTGTCATTTAAAATCGGCATCTGGGATACCATCTGCATCTGTTCTTTTCCATGGCTGTTAAAAATTTTCTGACACATAACAACTTCTTTTTTATGCTCAAATACATTTCGGCAAATGACATAATCAATCAATCCATCGTTGTACATATCAAATACATTATATCGAAGCAGTTCATCTCTCGGGATATCAAACTTTTTGATCATGGCATAATTGACATAGATCATATTTCCCTTATTGTCCAGAACATAGACAGCATCCGGCATATTATCAAACACATCTTCATAAAATTCATATTTTTCTTCGATCGTGGATACCTTTTCCATCCAAATTCCCCTTATCCTTTACTGCTGCTTTAACACATTACACAGCAACTTTAAGTCCTAAACAGCACGATACACTCCTTTTAAGGAAAAGGAGTGTATCTAAATGATAATTGAATCTGACTTTTAAAAATCAATATCAAATTACAGAATACCAATCATAGCCATAATGATACATACGATAACAGCTACTGTTGGGAATACACAACAGTTCATACCGATATCGATGTAAGAATCCTTATGTGTCAGACCACAAACAGATAACAATGTGATAACAGCACCGTTATGTGGAAGTGTATCAAGACCACCGGATGCAACAGATGCGATTCTGTGAAGAGCTTCTGGTGTAAGGTTTGGATCGCTTGCTGCTAATTCCATATATTTCGGTCCTAATGCTTCAAGAGCAATACCCATACCACCGGAAGCGGAACCTGTAGCACCTGCCAGACAGGATACTGCGATTGCTTCGGAAATAAGAGGTGTTCCAGGAACATTAAGAAGCATTGCTGTCAATGTAGCAAAACCAGGAACGGCTTTAACTACACCACCGAAACCGTTGGCTGCACCGGTATTACCGATAGACATAAGACCACCGGATGCACCGTCTGTAAGAGCCTTCGGGAATTCTTTGGCATGTTTAAAGTTCAGTACCATAGCCAGTACAACACCACATAAGAGAGCACCAACTAATGGGAATTTCAAAATGTTCATTGTGATCGGTACAGAAATCAGAGGAATCAAAGAAACGATTGGATTTGGAAGTTCTTTGTCTTCGGAAACTGCAAGATTTGATGGTTCAACAAAGTGTAAACCTTCAGCTTTAAGTTTCTTTTCTCTCATCTTCATCCAGATCATACCGAGAAGGAACATAACCAATGCTGCAACAATACCCATAACAGGAGCTGCCATAGCAGTTGTTCCATAGTAACCTGTAGGAATGATGTTCTGGATCTGAGGTGTACCAGGGATAGCTGTCATAGTAAATGTGAAAGCACCCAGAGAAATAGCACCCGGAATCAGTTTGTTCGGAATATCAGCTTCTCTGTAAAGAGCAACTGCTAAAGGATAAATAGCAAATACTACTACGAACAGAGAGATACCGCCGTATGTTAAAACACCGCAGGCAACAACTACAGCTAAGATAGCCTGTTTTGCACCGATTAACTGTGTAAGCCAGAGACCTACAGATTTAGCAGCACCTGTAAGCTCCATAACTTTACCAAAGATAGCACCGAGCATGAATGCCGGGAACCATGATTTAATGAAACCGGACATTGCTGTCATATAGTTTTCTGTATACATGGTCAGAACGTTGATCGTAGGATCTTCGAACATACCGAAAAGTGCAACAACTGCTGCACAGACTGGAGCAACCCAGAGAATTGACTGTCCTTTAAATGCCAGGAAAATCAGTAAAGCCAATCCAAAGATAATACCAAATAAACTCATAAATTTTCCTCCCTCGCTAAATAGTTAGGAACTATTTCGCCTTAGCAAGAATTTCATCCTTAATGCCCATCGGAGCATCAATAAAAATTCTAGGGTCCATAGTTTTCAGGTTTTCTGATACTAATGGTGTAAATTCCATCTGATCAAGAACCTGAGTCTGAAGATCGATACCAGGAGCGATCTCTGTTACAGTAAGACCATCTTCTAATAATTCAATAACAGCTCTCTCTGTAACAAACTTAACATTCATTTTCTTTCTGCGAGCATATTCTCCTGAGAAAGTAACCTGTTCAACAGCAGATACGAATTTCTTCTTCTTACCTTCCTGTACGATTACTAACTTACCGTCTTCAACTTTTGTTTTAAGTCCGCCAGCTGTGAATGTTCCACAGAAAATACAGTTCATTGTATTCTGGGAAATATTGATAAAGCCACCGCAGCCGGCAACATTTGTACCAAACTTACTTACGTTAATGTTACCATTAGCATCACATTCTGCAAGTCCGAGATATGTAACATCAAGTCCGCCGCCATCATAGAAGTCGAACTGACTGATCTCCGGTAATTCGCCCCAGCCGTTAACACCTGCACCAAAGGAGCCACCGCCGCTTGGAATACCACCGATCATACCGGATTCTGTTGTCAGGATCAACTGATCTGAGAATCCTTCTTCACCTGCAACTGTTGCAACTTTTTCTGGGATACCAACACCAAGATTAACAACAGCGTTTGGAACAAGTTCCATAGCACATCTTCTACCAATAAATTTCTTAGTACCAAATGGCTCTGGAGCGACAGCATCTGTTGGAACTTTGTAAGCACCGGATAATGTGGAATTTACAAAGTAATCCGCACACTGTCTGTGTGTTTCTTCCGGATCATCCGGAACAACAATTGCATCTACGAAAATACCAGGTACTGCTACCTGACGAGATGGAATTGTATCAGCAGCTACAATATGTTTTGCCTGAACGATAACTTTACCGCCGCATCCTTTAGCTGCCATAGCTGCGGATAAAATGTCCAATGGAAGAATTTCATCTTCAATTGTACAGTTACCATTTGTATCCGCTGTAGTTACACGAATTAACGCAATATTTGCCTTTGGAAGGATATAGTATAACTGTTCTTCGCCTTCAACTTCGATGACTTTTACAATATCTTCTGTTGTACGGCTGTTCAGTTTTCCGCCCTGTAAACGAGGATCAACAAAAGTTTCAAGACCAACATTGGTAATGTAACCTTTACGGCCCTGTCCCATAGCACGATACATCTCAATGATTACACCCTGTGGAAGATTGTAGGCTTCTACCTGATTATTATTGATCATCTCAATAACTTTCGGAGAGAATCCAAAATGACCTCCAATCCACCGTTTAACAAGCCCTTCCTTTGCCCAGCGTTCCTGCTGGCCGCCTTTCTTATTACCCTGACCGGCACCATACATAATGGTCAGGTTGTTCGGCATGCCTGTTGCATCAAAAGACTCTCCAACTGCTTTCATGATTGCATCAGGTGTCCCTGCTGTTAAGAAGCCGCTGGTGATAACAACATCATTTGGTTGGATCATAGCAACTGCCTGTTCCATTGTAACTACTTTACTCATATCAAAAACCTCCCCCTATCATACGTCAGCAAATTGCTTCCATATGTATTTTTCAATCTCAACAACAATACAATTACTTGCCGGAAAACGCACCACTGAATTCCAGCTGTTTTTATTTATCATCAATCGTATCCGGGAGTCCCTAATCCCCCGGATACGATGTATGAACTATGGTCCTATTATAACACTATTTATCTAATTTTTTCAATGCTTCTGTTAATTTTGGAATAATAACCTTGCAATCTCCGACGATTCCGACATCTGCAATTTCAAAAATAGGAGCTGTATTATTTTTGTTAATAGCAATGATTAATTCAGAATCTTCCATACCTGCAGCATGCTGAATCGCACCGGAAATACCAGCTGCAATATAAAGATTTGGTCTTACTGTCTTACCTGTCTGTCCAACCTGACGGTCTCTGTCGATCCATCCGGCATCAACACATGCTCTGGAGGAGGAAATCTCACCACCAAGTTCTTCTGCCAGATCTTTCAACATATCAAAACCTTCCGGTCCGCCGATTCCACGACCGCCGGATACAAGAATCTTAGCTTCTGTGATATCCACAGATTTCTTTGTATCTTTGACAACTTCACGGATTTTAATATTCATATCCGCTTCGCTTACACCTGCGTCAAACACTTCCACTGTTCCGGATTTGGAATCATCTGCTTCAAGTGCCTGCATAACACCAGGTCTTACTGTAGCCATCTGAGGACGGTAATCCGGACAAACAATTGTTGCCATAATGTTTCCGCCGAATGCCGGACGTGTCATTAAAAGACCTTTTGTCTCAGGATCAATTTCAAGTCTTGTACAGTCCGCTGTTAAACCGGTATGAACTCTGGCAGAAATACGAGGTGCCAGATCACGTCCGATCGCCGTTGCACCATAAATAACGATTTCCGGTTCTTTTGCTTTAATAACAGCTGTAAGAGCTTTTGCATAAGGTTCTGTAGAGTATTCTCCCAAAACAGGAGCATCAACAACAATGACCTGATCTGCACCGTGTTTGAACAATTCAGCGGCAGCAGCCTGGATACCATCGCCTAAAACAACAGCAACAACTTCCTGACCTAAATCTGTAGCCAGTTCTTTCGCTTTACCAATTAATTCATAAGCAACTTTCTGGATAACTCCATCTCTCTGCTCTGCAAAAACATATACATTTTTACTCATTGTTTCACCTGCTCCCTAACTAAATGATATATTTTTCTTTTAACTTGTTAATAATAATATCGACAGCTTCATCCGCAGATACTTCTGTATGAAGAACACCTGCTGCTTTAACAGGTTTTGTGAAGGACTTCTTAACCTGTGTAGGTGAACCTTTAAGACCTAAGTTGGATGGATCTACGCAATCCTTAATATCTTCAAAGCCCCATACTTTGACTTCTTTTTCTCTGTATGCATCGAAGATACCTCCAACACTCATATAACGAGGTTCTATTTCTTCACCGAGAGTTGTGATCAACAATGGCGTTTTTGCTTCAATAACATGGTAACGGTCTTCAAAATTTCTCTGAATAACCAGTGTATCATCACCTTCCAGATCAACACTTGCCGCATAGCTGACATGAGGTATTCCCAAATGTTCTGCAATCTGAGGACCAACCTGAGCTGTATCACCGTCAATAGCCTGACGTCCTGCGATGATCAGATCATAATCCAATTTCTTAATAGCACCGGCAATTGTGGAAGATGTAGCCCAGGTATCTGCACCGCCAAATACTCTGTCAGATACGAGAACCGCATCATCTGCACCCATAGCAAGTGCTTCTCTTAAAGCAACATCAGCCTGCATAGGTCCCATAGAAACTACGGTCACTTTAGCACCAGTTTTTTCTTTAAGCTGAAGTGCAACTTCAAGAGCAGCTTTATCGTCCGGGTTGATAATACTTGGAACACCATCTCTGATCAATGTTCCTGTAACCGGATCAAGTTTAACTTCCGTTGTATCCGGAACCTGTTTGATACATACTACAATATTTTTCATATCCCTAGTCTCCTCTCCCTAATACTAATGCAACATTGCTCCAGAGATAACCATTCTCTGAACTTCAGAAGTACCTTCATAAATTTCTGTGATCTTGGCATCTCTCATCATACGTTCAACCGGATAATCTCTTGTATAACCATAACCACCAAATAACTGTACAGCTTTTGTTGTTACTGCCATAGCTGTTTCTGCTGAGAACAGTTTTGCTGTTGCAGCATCAACAGAGTATGGAATGCCGGCACCTTTCTTCCATGCTGCTTTATAAACCAGATATTTTGCTGCTTCTGTCTTAGCAAACATATCTGCCAGCTGGAACTGTGTATTCTGGAACTGAGAAATCTTTCTTCCGAACTGTTTTCTTTCTTTTGTGTATTTTACTGCTTCATCAATTGCGCCTTCTGCAAGTCCAAGTGCCTGAGCAGCAATACCAATACGTCCTCCATCCAGAGTTTTCATAGCAAGACTAAATCCACGTCCTTCTTTTCCGAGAAGGTTTTCTTTTGGAACGATACAGTTTTCAAAAATCAATTCACATGTTGATGAACCGCGAATACCCATCTTTTTCTCATGAGGTCCTACTGAGAAGCCAGGGAAATCTTTTTCAACAATAAATGCTGAAATACCTTTTGTTCCTTTAGACTTGTCAGTCATGGCCATTACGATAAAGATATCTGCTGCCTCTGCATTTGTAATGAAGATTTTTGAGCCATTCAAAACATAATGATCGCCTTCAAGTACAGCTTTTGTCTGCTGCATGGAAGCATCTGTACCAGCTCCCGGCTCAGTAAGACCAAATGCACCAATCTTCTTACCACTTGCCAGATCCGGTAAATATTTCATTTTCTGTTCTTCTGTTCCGTTTTCAAGAATCGGTGTACAGCACAGAGATGTATGTGCTGACATAACAACAGCTGTGGTACCGCACACTTTAGCAATCTCTTCAACTGCCATAATGTATGTAAGGACGTCTGCGCCCTGTCCTCCATACTGTTTTGGAACCGGAATGCCCAACATACCATATCTGGCCATCTTCTTCATTGTCTCCCAAGGGAATCTTTCTTCCTCATCAATCTCCTGAGCTAATGGTTTTACTTCTTTCTCTGCAAAACTTCTATATAACTGTTGTGCCAGAAGATGCTCTTTCGATAAACCAAACTCCATAATACTTCCTCCTTAAACTTATATTTTCTTTTGTTATATATAATCAGCAATTTACGTGCCAACTTTTACCATCCGTAAAACCCTTGAAACCCAATACTTTTTGTTGTTTTTTTCACAATTAGTATATGCAGTATTGCATTTTAATGCATTTCGGCAATTTGCAATTTTGAAATATTTTGCATGTAAATCATAATCTATTTGACAAAATTGTTATGCTTTTTCGATATTATGATACATTTCAGATAACTTAGATATTATTTTCTTCTTTTTCCTTTTTGAACTATGCATTTTTAACATAAATTTTGCTATAAAATTATCAACACATAACATTATCTTTACATAATTTCTCTCAAAAAAACACAGTCGCTGAAGTTCGACGGTTCTTTTTATAAACCAAATCAAAAACTCCAGCGACTGTATTTTTCAAAGGAAAACCGATAAAAATTTACTTTTTCGCCTCATCATATTCTTTTTTCACAATTTTAACAGGAAGATTTCTCATATACTTTTTCAGCACCTGAGAATTGACCATATAACCCTGGATCTCAAAAAGCTGCTTTCCGGAACGATTATACACTTTTAATTCCTCACATCTCGGTGACTGTATAATCTCCATCTTTCCGATAAGACGTGCCTCAAAAGTCTGTGCCTGTCCTTTTAATGGCTGATAAATCAGTGTTTTTCCATCAACGATCAGATATCGTCTGTTATAAACATATGCAGTAACTCCCGAAGCAATGAGACATGCCGCAGCCAGAACATAAGCAATAACAATCTGCCCTTCAGTAGTGTTTGTCAAAGCCAGCCATATAAAAATTGCTGCTGACAAAATACCAAACACAGAAATCACAAGCCAGAACTTGCTTTCTTTAACTTTAAACTTTTCTTCGCTGTCCGCTGTCGTAGCCCCCGGCTTTTTCATCATGTTGAACACGATCACTGCCATAATTACCGCAAGAATGGGAATTGCAGCTGACTGAACCGTGATAATGATCCGATTCATCATATCCATATAAAATCCTCCTTAGTTCATCACATTTGCCATTAAATCCTCCGGTGTGATGTCATTTTTCAGAAGGCCTGCATCTTTCAGCCAATCAATGTTTTCCTGCCATATAGATGCATCCTGCATAAAGAATGCAACTTCCTCTCCCGACATTACAGGTAAAAGAATTTCCATACTGCGCATTTCTACATCTTTATCCAACGGAAAGTTCTCTTCGTTCTGATTAGCAAGCAGAATATCCAGCACTTCTTCCGGATTCGCCTTCATATCATCAAATCCTTTAGCAGAAGCTCTCATAAATGCTGCTAAAGTATCCGAGTTGTTGTTAATCATATCATCACTTGAAACAAAAATCAACTCATATCCTTCCGGAACACCATATTCATATGGATAAAAATAATTTACTTCAAATCCTTCTTTTTCAAGCTGAGGCACTTCATGATTCACCATGCATCCGATCGTTGCATCCACCTGACCGGTTGTCATAGCTGACATAAGATCAAATCCAACATCAACCATAGTTACAGAATCCGAAGCAACACCAACATTTTCCATCATGGTACGGATCAATTGTTCACTTAATTCGGTTCCTGAATATCCAATTGTTTTACCCACAAGATCTTTTGGGCTGTTAATATTTTTTTCTTTTAACGAAAGAACAATATTTAATCCGGACTGAGTCAGTGCGCCGATGGAACGTACCGGAACATCCTGATTTGCTCTTGCCATAATGACATCCTGTGGATAATAAATACCTACTTCAGCTTTTCCTGCAGCTGTGAGAGACATGGCATCATTTGTATTTGAAGGAAACTGTACATTAACTTTAAGCCCCTCTTCTTCATAATAACCTTTCTCAATTGCATCATAAATAAATCCATGAACGGCATTCGGATACCAGTCTAACACAACATTGATCTCTTTTAAATCTTTGCTGTCATCTGCAGCAGATTCAGCCGTCTCTGCTTTACTCTCAGATACTGTTTCCTTTTTCTCAGTCTTTCCGCAGGCAACGCATGCCACAACCATAGCTGCACACATAAAACCGGCAATAAATTTTTTCATAATTCATTCCTCCATTTAATACATATTTTTTCCAATAATCCTATAATGCTGACTAGAATCATGGCAACAGCTGATAATAGTATGATTGGAGCAAACACACCCGCCCCATCAAGCTGTGTCATCATTCTTCTGCTGAAATACCCCAGACCGCTCTGTGCTCCAAGCCACTCACCAATCGCCGCTCCGATCACACTCAACGGTATTGCCATTTTTATCGCTGAAAAGAAATAGGGCAATGCCGTTGGCAGCTTTAACTTCCAGAATATCTCTTTCTTTCCTGCACCATAGGTTATTAACAATTCTTCCATTTCCCGTTTTACTGATTTAAACCCGTCAAAAACAGTGATCGTAATCGGAAAAAATGTCATCAGGATCGTAACAACAATCTTACTCCATATTCCATATCCAAACCATACGATAAATAAAGGAGCAATCGCTGTTGTCGGTATTGTCTGTGACGCAATAACAATCGGATAAAGAGCCTGTTCAACCACAGGGCTCATATCCATCACAATAGCCAGACTGATGCCTAATACAACGGAAATAGCCAGACCAATCATCGTCACACTCATTGTCGCCGGCAGATGCACCGTAAACAACGGTTCTCTTAATTCCCAGAGACGTTTAATTATCCCAACAGGTGTGGGAAGAATGTATGCTGCATTCATTCTTCCGGCGGCAAACTGCCAGATCAATAATAACGCTGCAATAAAGAGCAGAGAGGGCAAATACTTTTTCATGATTTCAGCCCTCCTTTTCTCAACTGCATCGTCAATTCCATTTTTAATTTTTCTATATCCGGTCTGCCGAGAAACTCTCGATTTCTTGGATATCCTTCCGGCACATCAACAATCGTCAGCTCATGCATCGGTGTTTCCGTGATAATATATATTTTTTTTGACAAAAACAGGGCTTCTTCAACATCATGCGTAATAAAAAGGATCGTTTTATGATAGTGATACCACTGATCGAGCAGCCACTCCTGCATATCCATTCGCGTTAAAGCATCCAACGCACTGAAAGGCTCATCCAGAAGCATTAATTCTGCGTTTGTCAAAAGTGTTCTTGCAAAAGAAATTCTCTGCCGCATACCACCGGATAAATCCTTAGGATACTTATCCTTGTATGCCTCAAGACCAACCTGAACCAACACTTCATCAACGCGACGTTTCTGTTCTGCTTTTCCCACTTTTTGAATTTCCATAGGAAGACAGAGATTCTGTTCAATCGTCCTCCAGGGAAAAAGAAGATCTTTCTGAGGCATATACCCGGCATAACTTTTAATCGTATGAATCTCTTTTCCATCCACATACACTTCCCCGGACTTTGGTTCAAGTAAACGATTAATCAATCGAAAAATCGTGCTTTTTCCGCATCCACTGGCACCGATCAGAGAAACGAACTCGCCTCTCTCCACATGAAAGGAAAGATTCTCCATCATTGCATAGTCATCTTCAGGGTATTGAAAAGTTACATTTTTAAATGCGAGCATACTTACATCTCCATATTCCATGCCATATCCCAAAACATTGCTTCATACCGACTGCAATTTATGAAAATTTCTTTTAATTCTTCTCTGCGTTTTTTTCCGGTGCTTTCACCAAGAATATTGACAAGATAAAGAAGTTCATCATTCATATCATTGTATTCTCTGGATGTATACCCTTTTACCCATTCTCCGTAAAACGGATGATCTACAGACTCAGGATATTTTTTCTTTAATCTGTCGCCTATCTCTGCATAACTCCATGCGCATGACAGAATGGCAACAAGAATATCCAGTTCATCCCCACGGAAACCCACATCCAACATATAACTTGTATAAGATGCATTCGTCAGACTTTTTTTAGCTCTTGCCACATCCTCATCTGTAATTCCCAGTCTCTCCATATATCCGGAATGAATATCCATCTCTCCGCCCAGGGTATCTTCCACAAAAGCAGCAAATCTTCGAATCATCGATGGTTCGCTTGCCTTCACCACTCCCAATGCAAATACTTTTGCATAATCATACAGATATAAATAATCCTGAAGCATATAAAATCTGAATTTTTCAATCGGAAGACTACCGTCTCCAATGCCGTTTACAAAAGGATGTTCATGATAACCCGCCCAAATATCCTTTGCACTCTCATACAATTCTTCTGTTAATGTCATATTCATTCTCCTCCATCAAAACAAAAAGAGCCTTCCAAAGGAAAGCTCAAATTCATCGTATTCACTGCTTCCCTACGTCGGTATTACCCGCCTCAAGTTCAAAGGGTCAAGTCTAAGACTTTCTCAGCTTTCGCTCCCCTAGCATATTTCTCATTATAACACGATTCTTTTATTTGTAAAGTTTATTCTCTGATAAAATGTCCGGAACGACCGCCATTTTTCTCAATCAAACATATATTTTCAATACACATACCACGATCTATAGCCTTACACATGTCATAAACTGTCAGTAGTGCTGCGCTTACACCATTTAAGGCCTCCATTTCAACACCCGTTTTTCCTGTTGTACGAACAGTTACATAGACACCGATTCCATCTTCATATGTATCAAACCGGACATCCGCCCCCGTCAAAAAGAGAGGATGACACATAGGAATCGTCTCAAACGTTCTTTTTGCCGCCATTATAGCCGCCACTTGTGCCACACCAAGCACATCACCTTTTTTTATATCCTGATTTTTAATTTTTTCCAGTGTTTCCTGCTTCATGCAGATTTTCCCATAAGCCACTGCCATTCTCTGTGTATCATTTTTTTCAGAGACATCGACCATCTTTGCCCGTCCCTGATCATTTATATGTGTCAAGTCCATAATACAATCTCCGATAAATATAATTTTATTTAGCAAACACGCCACACCGTCGAAATACACACCCTTCCGGAGGTTGGCTCGGAACGGTTGCATTCATTCATAAAAAGCCCAAACGCAAAACGTTTGGGCTTTCCTTATGAAAAAGAATTATTCAGATTTCATTTTCTTAACTTCTTCAATCATAATCTGTAATGCATCAATACAGTTACCAACAATACCGATGTTAGCTACTTCAAAAATTGGAGCATCTTCATCTTTATTGACAGCTACGATGAAGTCAGAACCTGTAATACCGGAAACATGCTGTGCAGCACCGGAAATACCAAATGCAATATATAATTTTGGAGCAACAATCTTACCGGACTGTCCAACCTGATGTGCACGGGAAATCCAACCTTCTTCGATAACCGGACGTGTAGCACCTACAACACCGCCAAGAAGACCAGCAAGTTCTTTAACAAGTTCATAATTTTCAGGGCTTCCTACACCTCTACCACCAGCAACGATGATTTCTGCTTCTTCAAGGTTAACGCTTTCAGAGATTTCCTGTACGCTGTTAACGATTTTTGCTCTTAAATCAGCAGCTTCAACTGTTTCTGCTGTGATAGCACCTGTTTTAGCTGTATCTGGTTCATCAGCTTTTTTGAACGCACCACCACGGATGATAGCGATTGCAACATCACCATCAACTGTAGAATCAGAATAGATGCATCCGCCGTAAAGTGGAGCTGTAAGAACAACCTTACCATCAGCTTCTTTAATAGCGATAACATCTGTTACACAACCAGCTTTTAATGTAGCAGCAAGTCTAGCACCTAAATCTTTTCCGTTTGGTGTACCACCAACGAATACCATTTCTGGAGCATATTTTTTAACTAATGCTGCCATAATTCCAGCATATGCTTCTGTATTGTATTCAGCAGCATCAACTGTGATTGCTTCGTCAGCACCGTAAGCAATTGTTGTAGCTGCAGCATCAGCAGCTCCAATAACAACAGCAGTTACTTTTTCAGCAACTTCTTTAGCAGCTGTAAGCATTTCAAGGCCCACATTGACTGGCTTGCCTTCTGCTGTTTCAACATATACCATTACATTCTTGCAACCCATGACATTTCCTCCTTTAGAATACTTTAGCTTCTTTCATCATTGCAATAGCTTTCGCCATAGAATCACCAATTGTTTCTTCCTGAATCTTAATACCAGCCTCTTTCTTTGGAGGTTCAGCATTAGCGACAACGGATACAGCTGCTGCTGCAACGCCGCCAACTTCTAATTCACCAATCGGGATCTTTCTAGCTGCCATTTTGCTCTTGATAGTTGGGTATCTTGGATCATATGCAGGTTTTGTAACAGTTACTACACATGGAGTTGCAGCTTCAACAACATTGTATCCTTCTTCTGTTTCCTGTTTAGCACTGATACCGCCATCGATTGCTTCGATATCAACAAGGTTAGGAATTACAGGAACATCCAGATTTGCTGCTAACATTGTACCAACCTGTCCGGATGCACAGTCTGTTGTTTCTTTACCACAGAAGATAAGATCGAATTTAACGCCCTGAGCTTCTTCGATTTTTGCTACAGCTTTTGCTAAAGCGTCTGCTGTGCTGATTGTATCTGTAACTTCATCTTTAACGATGAAACCATTGCTTGCACCAACTGCAAGACATGTTTTGATAGCATCTTTTGCTTTATCAGGACCTACACAAACAACAGTAATTGTTCCACCTACAGCTTCTTTTAAACGTGTAGCCATTTCAAGAGCGTATGTATCAAAAGCGTTTACAATAGGTGTAATATTGCTGAGGTCAGGAGCGCCTGTAGCTGGATTCATTTTTACATTAACAGAATCGTCTGGCACCTGTTTAATACAAACTAATATTTCCATTTTTGTTGTACTCTCCTTTTTCATAATAACACAACTGGTGTGTAGATTTAGATCCTGCACACCAGTCGTATGAAAATTTTTAATTATTCTGCAACGAATTAAATTGCACAGGGAAATTTAAATTAATTTCCAATATTTACAAAGGTATTATGTAAATTATTTAGCACCCATCCATCCGGAGATAACCATTCTCTGAACTTCAGATGTTCCTTCGTAAATTTCTGTGATCTTCGCATCACGCATATGACGTTCGAATGGATAGTCACGGGAATATCCATATCCACCAGCCAGCTGTACACAACGACGTGTAACGTCAGAAGCTGTTTCAGCAGCAACAAGTTTAGCCATAGCTGCTAAGTGGCTGTATGGTTCGCCATCCTGTTTAGCCTGAGCTGCACGGTAAAGAAGAAGACGAGCTGCGTCAACTTTTGCCTGCATATCAGCTAACTGGAACTGTGTATTCTGGAATTTCCAGATTGGTTTACCAAACTGAACACGTTCTTTAACGTATGCTAAAGCATCGTTAATAGCACCCTGTGCGATACCAACAGCCTGAGCTGCAACACCAACACGTCCGCCATCAAGTGTTGTCATAGCGATCTTGAAGCCTTTTCCAAGTTCACCTAAAAGGTTTTCTTTTGGAAGTTTGCAATCGTTGAAGATTAATTCACTTGTGGAAGAACCACGGATACCCATTTTCTTTTCATGTCCAGTTACATCAAATCCTGGTGTTCCTTTTTCAATGATGAAAGCAGAGATACCTTTTGTTCCAGCTTCTTTGTCTGTTAAAGCAAAGATAACGAAGATATCTGCATAATGAGCGTTTGTGATAAAGATTTTAGAACCGTTGAGTAACCAGTGGTCACCTTTGTCAACAGCTACAGTTTTCTGCATAGCAGCATCTGTTCCTGCACTTGGCTCTGTAAGTGCGAAAGCACCTAATTTTTCACCGGAGCAAAGTGGAGCAAGATATTTCTGTTTCTGTTCTTCTGTACCATATGCAAAGATTGGCCATGCACAAAGGGATTCAGAAGCCATAACCATGATGGATGTTGTTGCACAGTACTCAGCTAATTTTTCACATACACCAATGTATGTCATGTAGCTAAGACCTGAACCATTGTATTCTTCTGGGAAATAAATACCCATCATACCCATTTCAGCAAGCTGTTCACGTGCTTCGATTGGGAAACGTTCCTCTTCATCGACTTCCTGAGCTCTTGGTCCTACTTCTTTAGCTGCAAAATCCTCTAACATATTGAGGATTTCCTGTTCTTCTTCATTGAAATGAAAATTCATTTCCTAAGCCCTCCTTTAAAAATTAATAAATAAAAAGTAATGTTAAATGATTTATAAATAAAATTTTATAAATTACAGTTTGTAGCAAACTTTACCTGGGTTCATGATTAACTTAGGGTCAAATACTTTCTTGATTCCAAGCATAAGATCCATATTTGTAGCACCTTCTGCCTGAGCAAGATAATCAAGTTTACCAGAACCGATTGCATGTTCACCAGATACTAAACCGCCAACGCGTGATGCTTCCGGATAAATTTCATCAAAGAATGCATCTGCTTTTTCTTTGAATTCAGCAACGCTGATCTGATCATCACCGATAACGTAGATATGAAGGTTACCATCACCTGCGTGACCGAAACTTTCAACCTGAAGTCCCATTCTCTCGCCAACGCCGTATACATATTCAACATATGGTGCGATCTGGTCAAGAGGAACAACAACGTCACATTCATCAAGAAGTTCAAGACCATCTTTCCAGTGTGTTTCAGCTTTGATAGCTTCAAGGAAGGAGCTTCTTGCTGCCCAAACATCTTTGATCTTAGGTGGTGTATCTGCAACGATAACGTCGATAGCGCCGTTTTCAAGAGCGATTTCGGAAGCTTCTTCCATAATCACTTCAAGTTCATCCATATCTTTACCATCAAATGTTACAAGGAGGTATGCACCAGCTTCAACACCGTCAAGTACCTTTGGATATACAGCTTTACCAACATATTTTTCGGATTTTTCAACAATTGCTCTTTCCATGAATTCCAGAGCCTGTGGATCAAGATGATTTTTCTTGAACAGAGGTACTGTGGAAATACAGGAAGCCAGATCTTCGAAAGGCATTACTAAACTGATAACTTCCTTCGGAGCTGGAATAATTTTTAATGTTAATTCTGTGATGATACCAAGAGTACCTTCAGAACCAACCATAAGGTTAACAAGAGAGTAACCTGAAGATGTTTTAGAAACAGTGCTTCCGAATTTAACGATTTCACCGTTTGGTAAAACAACTGTCATAGCACGTACATAATCTCTTGTAGCGCCATATTTACAAGCTCTCATACCACCAGCATTTGTGGAAACATTACCACCAACTGTAGCAAATTTTTCACCTGGATCTGGTGGATACATAAGGCCGCGGCTTACGCAGTCTTCTGCGAGATCGTTTAAAAGAACACCTGGCTGGATTTTAACAACGAAGTTGTTTAAATCGTACTCAAGGATTTTATTCATTTTTGTTGTATTGATAACGATACCTCCGGCAATCGGAACACTGGCACCAACAAGACCAGTTCCAGCACCTCTAGGTGTTACTGGAATAGCGTTTTCGTAACAAATCTTCATTACAGCTGAGATTTCTTCTGTAGTCATAGCATCAACAACTGCTTCTGGTACAGCTTTACCATAAATAGACATTTCGTCATGTGTAAAATCGTCGTTGATTTCCTCTCCTACATAAACCCGTCCTGGTGCAATTTCTTTAAATTTCTCCACGATTTCCGGAGTTACTTTTCCGTATGCACTCATTTCAACATTCCTCCTTAATCCTTTAATAAGAACCCTTTGCTTTATATATTTTTTATTGCACACTATGTACACAATAACCATAAAAAACAGATAAAATGGCCCAAATGGTCCTACCTTTCATATATTACCATCATAAGATATAGATGGTCATTTGTCAAGTAATTTTTACTGTTTAACTCAGCTCTATACCCTGCTTTTTTATAAGCATTGCACAGTTACGCTTTTTATTCTCAAAAAATCTTTTGTTCTTTCGCACAAAGTCTTTGTCTTTTTTTTGTCAATATTGGCAAAACTCTTCACTGACAATATTTGTTAATAACTGGATTTACATTTTCTTCCGCAGAAAACAATCAGCTGTCCAGATAGTTGTAAATATATACAAAATGACGGTTCAATGCCTCCTGCCCAAGATGAATATCCTTATTTCGAACAGCTCGAATCAAATCTTTATGCGTCTGCATAAGACCTTCTCTATTCTCTTCATCCTTCAAAATACGCACACGCATATCTTTAACATACTGATCCATCACCTGTGTTAATGCCAAAAAATTAACAATAAGATAATTATTATGGGATGATTCCACCAACAAATAGTGTATACGTTTATCATGTTTTGATCGAAGATTTTCTTCCTGCAATGACTCAAGCATACTCATATGATATTCCATCTCTGCAATCTGCTCTTCTGTTGCATGATGAACAGCCAGAGACAAAGCCTGATATTCCAGCGCATAACGGAATTCGCCGATTTCACGATAGGTTGTTCCCTCGACGGCAAACATCAACGTCATGACACGAATCAGTGTATTTTCAAAATCTCCATTAATATAATTGCCTGATCCCTGCTGGCAGGACAAAGCCCCCATCTGCTCCAATATCCGTATTCCTTCTCTGACAGATGTCCGGCTTACATTCAACTGCTGTGCCATTTCACGTTCTGAAGGCAGTTTATCTCCAAGGTTGTAGACCCCGTCCATAATCTGCTTCTGAACGTAGTCTACAACTTTTTCATAGGATTTCTCCACACATATCATTCCTGTTCTTTAATATGCTTTACCCCAGTATACCATTGTCTTTGCAGTTTTACCGCAGCATACACATGTATCAGACAAATGCTCCTGTTTAAAAGGCATGCACCGGGATGTTGCTCCTGTTTCTTCTTTTATCATATTTTCACATGCCTCATCGCCGCACCACATTGCTTTGACAAAGCCTGGTTTATTTTCAACAATATCTTTAAATTCAGCAAAGTCATGTGCTTCATAAGTATGAGCATCACGATGCGCTCTTGCTCTTTCAAGCATATCTTTCTGCATTGCATCCAGTGTCTCTTCCACTTTCTGTGTCAGTTCATCCAGAGCAACGATCTGTTTTTCACGTGTATCACGGCGTACGATCACCGCATGGCCGGCTTCAATATCCTTCGGACCGATCTCGACGCGCACAGGAATTCCTCTCATCTCCGCTTCAGAGAACTTCCATCCCGGACTCTTATCCGTATCATCCACTTTTACACGGAATCCTTTAAGCATATCTTTCATTTCATATGCCTTGTCGAGAACACCGGCTTTTTTCTGCTGGATAGGAATAATCATAACCTGTGTCGGTGCAATTCTCGGAGGAAGCACAAGACCGGAATCATCTCCATGAACCATGATGATCGCACCGATCAAACGTGTTGTCATACCCCAGGATGTCTGATGGACATATTCCAGCTTATTCTCTTTATTTGCATACTGTATTCCGAAGGCTTTTGCAAAACCGTCACCAAAATTATGGCTTGTTCCCGACTGGAGTGCCTTGCCGTCATGCATGAGTGCTTCAATTGTATATGTTGCTTCCGCACCGGCAAATTTTTCTTTATCTGTTTTTCTACCGCGGATAACCGGCATAGCAAGAACTTCTTCACAGAAATCCGCATACAGATTCAGCATCTGAATCGTTCTTTCTTCAGCTTCCTCTGCCGTAGCATGTGCCGTATGACCTTCCTGCCATAAAAATTCTCTTGAACGTAAAAACGGACGTGTTGTTTTCTCCCAGCGTACGACAGAACACCACTGATTATATAATTTCGGAAGATCTCTGTGGGACTGAATATCTCTCGCATAAAAATCGCAGAATAAAGTTTCGGACGTCGGACGCACGCACAATCTTTCCTGAAGCGGTTCAAGTCCGCCATGTGTTACCCATGCCACTTCCGGAGCAAAACCTTCAACATGATCTTTTTCCCGCTGTAATAAACTTTCAGGAATGAACAATGGCATATACACATTTTCAACGCCTGTCTCTTTAAAACGACGGTCCAGTTCTTTCTGGATATTTTCCCAGATCGCATAACCGGCCGGTTTGATCACCATGCAGCCTTTAACACTTGCATAATCTACAAGTTCTGCTTTTTTGACAACATCTGTATACCATTGTGCAAAATCTTCTTCCATCGAAGTAATTGCCTCAACTAATTTCTTTTCCTTCGCCATAATTAAAGTCTCCTTTTATTTTCTTCATTCATAGTAAGATAAACACGGCCATTCGTCAATACACATACGTCCTGTCTTTGGCAAAACTTTAAAAATCATTCGCTTGTGAAGCGATGGATGTTCAAATACAAGCCGCCATGCAAAAAGGCACAATTCTGTTTTTTCACGCTGCACCCCATGTTCTTTCTTCCACATATCCGTTTGATCCGAATTATATTTCATATCGCCATATATGCCTGCTCCGGCATAAGCTGTCTGCACCCGTATCTGATGATGTCGTCCTGTATTTAAATGGATCTCTGCCAGCGACAAACCGTCTTTCTCACCAAGAATACGGTACTCAAGACAGGCTCTTTTCCCTCCGGAAGCCACGACAGATGAGGTGTTTGTGCGCCCGTCTTTCTGTAGAAAATTTTCAAGTTTGCCCTGCTCCTGTGCCATTTTTCCGGTCAGAAGAGCAAGATAGTATTTCTCTGTCGTATGTGCAGAAAATTGCCGGCTAAGATCTTCTGCCGCTTTTTTTGTTTTTGCATACACCATGACTCCAGCCACCGGACGGTCCAGACGATGTACCGCCCCGACATAAAAACCGCCTTTTTTCCCCGACTCGGCTGCAAGATGATTTTTTATCCAGCTGATCATATCCATCGCCGACGACCTGTCTGACTGGGAAGGCACTCCATGTGGTTTCACGCAAACAATAATATCTCTGTCCTCATATAAAATTTCTATATTCATCATACTTTAAACCGATATCCTACTCCCCATATCGTTTCAATATACTGAGGCTTTGATGTATTAAGCTCGATTTTTTCACGAATTTTCTTAATATGCACTGTAACTGTCGCGATATCTCCCAAAGATTCCATATCCCATATTTTATTAAACAGTTCTTCTTTCTTAAATACGTGATTTGGATTTTCCGCAAGAAAAGTCAATAAGTCAAATTCTTTTGTCGTAAATGCCTTTTCCTCACCATTAACGTAAACTCTTCGAGCCGTTTTATCAATTTTAAGGCCGCGGATCTCAATAATCTCATTGCTCCTGACGGCACTTCCTATTAACCGCTCATATCTTGCCAGATGCGCTTTTACCCGGGCTACCAGCTCACTCGGGCTGAATGGTTTCGTAATATAATCATCTGCACCCATGCCAAGACCGCGGATCTTATCAATATCTTCCTTTTTGGCAGAAACCATCAGAACCGGAATATTTTTTTTCTCCCTGATTCTGCGGCATATCTCAAATCCATCAATGCCCGGGAGCATCAAATCAAGAATAATCAGATCAAAATCTTTTTTCAGCGCTTTCTCCAGTCCTGTGTCCCCGCTATGTTCCATATCTACCTCAAAACCGCTTAATTCCAGATAATCTTTTTCGAGTTCTGCAATGCTGACTTCATCTTCTATGATCAATATCTTACTCATATGTCACACACTCCTTGTACTTGCGCAAAACAAAACTTAATGTTGTTCCTTCATTCTCCACGCTGTTAGCCCATATCTTACCGCCATGTTCTTCAATAATTTTCTTCGCAATAGATAACCCGAGACCGCTGCCGCCTTTGGATGAATTTCTTGAAGCATCCGTCCGATAACATCGTTCAAAAATATGGGGAAGCTCTTTTTTTGCAATTCCTGTTCCATTGTCACTGATATCAACCTGAACAAATTCGGGCTCATTTTTTATAAAAATGCGAATACGTCCCGGACGCGAACCCATATATTTTACAGAATTACCCACAATATTATTGATAACACGTTTAAGCTGCTCCGGATCTGCAATGATAATCGTATCTTCCGGCACATAATTCCGATACTCAAGTGAAATGCCTCTGGATTCCAGATCCAGAGAAATTTCATCCACACAATCCTCAAAGTAATCTTTTAAATTCAGTTTGGCAAAACTGTAATTCATGGAATTACTGTCCAGCTTTGAATACAAAAACAATTCGTCGATCAGCCGATCCATGTCTGTGGCCTTATTATAAATCGTCCGAATATATTTGTCCATTTTTTCCGGCGTGTCCGCCACACCGTCCCTTATACCTTCTACATATCCTTTTATCGCTGTAATAGGCGTTTTCAAATCATGAGAAATATTGCTGATCAATTCTTTATTATCTTTCTCATACTGCATACTCAATTCAATCTGATCCTTCAGCTTGATACGCATCTCCTCAAATGCTGTACAGACTTCTCCGATCTCATCATCATTATCCGTGATAACATTAAAATCAAGGTTCCCATTTTTTATATTTACAGCCGCCTTTTTAAGCTTTTCCAATGGCTGCACAACGCTCTGATACAGCCAGGTAAATGCAATCGCGCCAACAAGTAAAAGAATGATCAACGCACTGACCAGTACTTTGAGTGCCATCCGCTCAACCTGATCGACGACTACACTCACAGGAGTAAAAATCTGAACAACTCCGTACGTATCGTCTGTATATTCAAAGCTGATCTGCTTCACATGAAAAGGTTCTTCTCCTACAATAAAACCGCCTTTTTTTATTTCTCCTCCAAGCTCAATACGGTTTACAAAATCTATATCTTCGCCTGAATAATAGATTTCCCCATCCTTTCTCACAACAAGAAAGGAATAGACTCTTTCAAGACGTGCATTGATATTCTCCAGATATTCTATGTTCTCAAATTGTTCCGGTTTCTGTTCTGCTGCACTTTCCAGTTCTTCAACCACACTGTCTGACATATTACCAAGTACTTCAAAAGGATTAAACAGCATCTCCATGCTTGCATTTCTCATATCATATTTCTGCCTGAGACTTTCCAGTTCAAGGCGTCCAAGTCCCCAGAAAGTCACTGCGATCAAAATGATAGGCACAAAGAAAACGACACCATATGTGATTTTCATCCGAGTAGCCAGCCGCATTTTAATCCCTCCTGTCCAATTATGAGCTCACATCAAAAATCTTTAAAATCTGTTACCGTTATTTTAAATATTTTTTGAGGTCTTCTGCCTTATCCGTTTTTTCCCATGGTAAATCCAGATCATTGCGTCCAAAATGTCCGTAGGCCGCTGTCTGTTTATAAATAGGACGACGTAAATCCAGCATTTTGATAATGCCTGCCGGGCGGAGATCAAAATTTTCACGAATCATATTAACGAACTCTGCTTCTGTAAGCTTACCTGTACCGAAAGTATCGATCATAATGGATGTCGGCTGAGCCACACCTATCGCATAAGACAACTGAATCTCACACTTTTCAGCCAAACCTGCTGCAACAATATTTTTAGCCACATAACGTGCCGCATAAGCTGCAGAGCGGTCTACTTTTGTACAGTCTTTTCCCGAAAATGCGCCGCCGCCGTGACGAGCATATCCGCCATAAGTATCTACAATAATTTTTCTTCCGGTCAATCCACTGTCACCGTGAGGCCCTCCGATCACAAAACGGCCTGTCGGATTAATGAAAAAACGTGTATTTTCGTCTACCATATCCTTTGGAAGGACAACATCAAATACATATTTTTGAATATCTTCATGAATCTGTTCCTGTGTCACATCCGGATCATGCTGTGTAGAAAGAACAACCGTATCCAGACGGGATGGCTTGCCTTCTTCATCATATTCAACAGTAACCTGAGTCTTACCATCCGGACGAAGATACATTAATGTACCATCTTTACGGACACGTGTCAATTGTCTTGCAAGCTTATGTGCCAGTGCGATCGGATACGGCATATACTCTTCTGTCTCGTTTGTTGCGTATCCGAACATCATTCCCTGATCGCCCGCACCAATAGCTTCAATCTGGTCATCGGTCATCTGATGTTCCCTTGCCTCTAATGCCTTATCAACACCCATGGCAATATCCGGTGACTGTTTGTCTAAAGCAACCATTACAGCACAAGTATCTGCATCAAATCCAAATTTTCCACGATTATATCCAATTTCATTTACTGTGTCACGCACAACTTTTCCAATATCAACCGTTGCTTTTGATGTAATTTCACCCATAACCATGACAAGACCTGTCGTAGCACATGTTTCACAGGCTACACGGCTCATCGGATCCTGTTCAAGCATCGCGTCTAAAATAGCATCGGAAACAGCATCGCAGATTTTATCCGGATGACCTTCGGTTACAGATTCTGATGTAAATAAAACTCTTTCCATTTGTAATACTCCTCTCAAAAAATCCTAAAAGAAAAGTCCGCAAAAAGCGGACTTGATTCTTCATATCAAATCCTCTTATTGTTCGAGTTCACTCGCTCCGGCAGGCACCTTCCGTCATCGGGGTTGCCGCAATTTCATCGCTCCTTCGGCTCCATTGCTCTGAATAAGAGAAATTGTCACGTATAAAATTGTTTCATTAACCAATCTTCAGCTTAAATTTCTGAATATCTTTTTCATTCTCAACACGCTCAATACATGCTCCCAGGCTTCGAAGTTTACCTTCAAAATCTTCATATCCACGCTGAATATATCCAATCGAATCAATTGTTGAATACCCGTCAGCAGCCAGTGCCGCAATGACAAGTGCCGCTCCCGCACGCAGATCCGGTGCACTCATATGTGCCCCTTTATACCGTGGAATACCAATAATGATCGCTGTATTCCCCTCAACTTTAATATGGGCACCCATACGCGTCAGTTCGTCCACATAACGGAAACGATTTTCAAAGATACTCTCTGTAATGACGCTTGTACCATCTGCAAGGGCAAGCGCAATTACCGCCTGAGGCTGCATATCCGTCGGAAATCCCGGATACGGCAGTGTCTTAATATTCGTAGGCTGTAAACGTTTGGACGCAACAACACGAACGGCATCATCCAGTTCTTCAATCTCAGCACCCATTTCTATTAATTTAGCCGAAATAGACTCCAGATGTTTCGGAATAACATGTTTAACTGTCACATCGCCCTGCGTTGCCACAGCCGCACACATAAAGGTTCCTGCTTCAATCTGATCCGGAATAATTGTATATTCTGTTCCGTGAAGTTTTTCAACACCGCGGATACGAATAACATCCGTACCGGCACCTTTGATATCTGCACCCATCGAATTCAGGAAATTTGCTACATCTACGATATGCGGTTCTTTTGCCGCATTCTCAAGAATGGTTCGTCCTTCAGCCATAGAAGCAGCCAGCATAATATTGATCGTAGCGCCAACGCTCACCACATCCAGATAGATATGACGTGCTTTCAAATGCTCCGCTTTTGCAACAATCATACTATTATTAATTTCTACTTTAGCCCCAAGTGCCCGAAAACCTTTCAGATGCTGGTCAATTGGACGACTTCCAATATTACACCCTCCCGGAAGGGCAACTTCTGCCTCTTTATATTTGCCGAGGAGTGCCCCAAGCAAATAGTACGAAGCTCTTATCTTACGAATAAATCCATCATCAATACAAAAACTGTGAATATTTTTGCCATTGATCTTTACTACATTTCTACTAATACGCACAACATCTGCGCCAATGGATGCAATGGCCTGCAATAAAACATTGATATCGCTTACATCCGGCAGATTATCAATAATCACATCTTCATCACTCATGATCGCAGCTGCGAGAATACCTAATGCCGCATTCTTTGCACCGCCTATAGTGACTTCGCCGACCAATGGATTTCCGCCTTTTATAACATATTGTTCCATGGTACACCTCAACAAACTTATTGCTATAGTCCCCATTATTATAGCATAATCCAGAAATTTGTAAATTGCATTTTATAATTTTGTAAAAATTACCTCTGTTTTTTACAACTATTTTAAACTTCTGTGCCTGATATTTTATACTTTTTCCTGTTATAAACATCTTGACACCGCTTTTTTTCAATAAAACCAGTGAGAATAAGCAGTATTCCGCATACAACTGTTATGCACAATCCAGACTTAAACCCCTTTGGACAATAGGACATTTCGATCTCATGGGTTCCCCCAGAAAGAGAAATTCCGATAAATGCATCACCAATCTTCTCAGGTTCTGTATCCTGTCCGTCGACCCGAATATGCCAGCCTTCATCATAAGGAATGGATGTAAACAGCATGCCCGCTTTCTGCACATCAACACTTCCATGAAGTTTTGTCGATGTCGCTCTATCGATATCCCACTTCTGTTCACTCAATGTATTAAAGATATTATAAAAAGTGTCCATCGAATGTTCTGCCGCAATAAGTTTAATCGTGCCACTGCTATAGTCCTTATCCAGTTTAAATGTCAGTGTCACTTCATCTCCTTCAGACAACTGCCCCACATGAACAATATGTCCGTCCTCGTCGGAATAAGTTTTTTTATTTTCCAAATAGGCAACCCTTACAGATACACAGTGAGCTGCCTTAAAATAGAAATAAAAATCCTGTTCCTTATCAGACACGTATGTATAGGTTATTTCCCCCTCACCGTTGTCTGTTGATGTATAAGACCAGTCTGCCCATGTATCTGTTGTTAAGTCACATCCTTCAGCGGAAGGATCCGGAATTCCAAAATATCTGAAAGGTTTCTCTTCTGAGTCTGTTGATGCCATAACCATCTGATTAATAACATCAAAAGGATTTGTCTTTTCATAATCCCAGTTAAGTATATTATCCGAAACCATAAATCCCAAGCCAAGCGCACAGTGATTAATATACAGATTTTTTCCGTCTGCCTCACTCATCCATTCAAATGTACGCACTGTATCCGATTTTTGATTACTCATCAAATATTTAATATTGAAAAATGCATCTGTCTCCGGCGTCGCTCCCTGGTAACTATATTTATTCGTCACTGCAAAAAATCCCAAACGTTTTGCCAGATGATCCACACCCGCATTCACTGTTGAAGAAAAAAGAGACATACCCGGGATATTATGCCATGTCACATCGTCTCTGCCACGGCGTTCCTCCAGTTCAACACGATAAAAATTATCTGCCTCACGCTCTTCTATTTCGGATTTTAAAGTCCAGACAGCCTTTTGATCGCTATAGTAATCCTTTCTGTCAACCGTGCCATTATGACAAAGCCCGAAAATTCCATAACCACAGGCTTCAACAAGCATAATACCTAATAATAAAACCTTAAGCTTTCTTTTTTTATTTTTCCACAGCAGCACACATGTCAAAAGCAGACCATAGATCCACACAGCCACACAGTTAATGACCCATGTATAACTTTCAAGATCTACCAGATCAAACCACCAGCATCCAGCCAAAACTAACATCCATATTTCAGCGGAAACGGCAGGAAGCCACCGCGGACACCTGTTTAGTCCTCTAAATCCCTCGTATGCCATAGTTAAGAGCATAAAAATATAAATAAACGAATATCTTCCCGGCAAATCATTTGGGAAATGAAATCCATGCCATATATAGGTCAGATAATTTGTATTCAGACTTATCAGAAGAAAAGCCGCAACAGCAATATGAAATATCTTATCTTGTATCCGGATTCTTTTATTTGCCAGATAAACGGGTATAAGCAAAAGTACAGCCACACCGCAATACAAATTAAAATTTCCGGACAAGTCCGTCGGCTCAATCGCTGTAAAATGCTGACACAAAAGTTCAAAAAAATCACGATAAAATTTTATACTGGAAGGAAAAGAACTTTTTGCCGACTGACTTGCCATGAGTGCCGAAGCCGTCGGAATCAGCATGACAGCCCCAAAGCCGCCGGCAATCAGCGAATACCCTGCAAACTTAAAACTTCTGCATATCTTTTTTTTCATCGAAACATGTCTCACACAGACAATCTCCATCAAAAAATCAATGCATGAAAAAATGCAGATCATAAAAGCTATATAGTAATTAATAAAAATACACAATGCAAGCGAAATACCATACAGCCATCCCCGACCGTTCCTGCACAGCCTGTAGATTCCGAGCATAACCAATGGGAACAGTACAATACAGTCCAGCCACATAATATTCCAGCTGTAACCGATTGAAAAACTGCTTAATGCATAACAGCATCCAAAAACGGTAAGTTCAATACCTTCATGATGAAATCTTTTTTTCAGGAAATATGAAAAACTTAAGCCGCTCAAACCGATCTTAATAAACACAATAAGAGAAAAACATTCCATCACCATACTTTTAGGAAAAACTAAAAGCAAAAGATTCAAAGGACTGGCCAGATAATAGGCAATAACTGCCCAAAAATTCATTCCGAGTCCGCCGTTCCAACTATAGAATAAACTGTCAAAATGACGCCATTTATATTGTAATTCCGATAAAAAAGGAACATATTGGTGATAAGAATCAATAATAGCTATACCTCTGTCTCCAAATGGCCACATCCCCTGACAAATGAAAGCCACCACGACTACAAAAAATGGAATAAGAAAGGCCAAAATATGAAAAGCATTTCTGCTTACCCAACTTTTTATTTTTCTGCTCATTTTCTATACTCTATTACTCCCTCATTGTCTTACTTATGTCCTCAACAACTTCACGAATCCCTTTATTCTTTGTATCTATAGTAATGTCTGCATACATTTCGTACAAAGGAACTCTTTCATTGTAAAGATCAAGCAATGTATTCCCGGAGCGAATCGCAACACCCCGCTTTAAAAGATTTCCCAAACGCATTTCCAGAGATTCATAGTCTGTTTTTAAATAAATAACTTTTCCTATAGATTTCAAATGTTCCATAGCCTCTTCTCCGTAAATAACGCTTCCGCCCGTTGCAACAACAGACTTTTCTACAGAGAGTGCCGCATTAATACGATTCTCAATATTTAAAAACTCATCAATACCGACCTCATCAATAATCTCAAACAATCTCTTTCCGGTTTCTTTCTGTATTACAAGATCTGAATCAACAAAATTATAGCCAAGTGCCTTTGCCAGAACAACACCTACTGTACTCTTTCCCGCTCCGGGCATTCCAATCAAAATAATATTATCTTTCATATGCAACCTCCTTTTTGTCTATGTTCAGTTATTTTATCATTTCTTTCCCGAATTCTCAACCCTTTCATCTGAAGCCAATCCTTCATTGACCTCTATCATACCTTTGATTATAATAAAGGGGGAGGCGATTTTTATAAAATCTGTTATTTTTCATATTGATGTCAATTCTGCATATTTGAGCTGGACAGCTGTCCGCCTCCTTTCCGAGGGCAGTTCTCTGGACATACGAACCATTCCGTCGATCATTGGCGGTGATGTATCCAAACGCCGGGGTGTCGTACTGGCCAAATCTATTCCGGCAAAACATTTTCAGATTCGTACCGGTGAACCTGTCACGGACGCATTAAAAAAATGCCCTACTCTGAAAATCTTTCAGCCGGATCACGCCTATTATCAGAAGTGCAGTACCCAGATGCTCCACCTGCTGGAAAATTATTCTCCTGATATTCGCCCATACAGTATTGATGAATGTTTTATAACCTATATTCCTTTTAAAAATGGTGGCGAAACACCATTAAAAGCCGCCGATCAAATCCGGCAAGACATCCGGAACAGCCTTGGATTTACTGTAAATATAGGAATTTCTACCAACTGTCTTCTGGCAAAAATGGCTTCGGATTTTCAAAAGCCTGACCGGGTACATACACTATTTCCTGAAGAAATCCCCCAAAAAATGTGGCCGCTGCCTGTAAAAGATCTTTTTATGGTCGGTCGCTCTTCCGCACATACACTGGAACTTCTCGGGATAAAAACAATCGGCGACCTGGCTCACACCGACCCTGTAATTCTTACATCTCACTTGAAGAGTCACGGACAAACAATCTGGGAATATGCCAATGGTCTGGAATATACACCGATTGATGCCAGACGCCATATATCGAAAGGCATTGGTAATTCGACAACTTTGTCTTCCGATATCAACGAATCTGCTGCTGCCAGAAAAGTTCTGCTGTCATTATGTGACTCTGTATCCCAACGGCTCAGAAAAAGCAATCAATATGCCGGAATGATCAGTGTCGAAATTAAGTACCATGATTTTTCATCTGTATCACATCAGACAACCCTGTTGACACCGAGTCAGAACGCACACATATTGTATCAATGTGCCTGTAAATTGTTTGATGAATTATGGAATCAAAAACCTATACGCCTGCTCGGTGTACGTACATCCAAATTAACCGATGCCAGTTCTCTTCAAATGAATCTTTTTGATACATCTCAGAATGAAAAACTGGAAAAACTGGATCAGGCTCTTGATCGCATCCGACAAAAATACGGACATGATGCCATTGTCCGCGGAAGCTTTCTGGACAAAAAATGAGATGCATATTTTTAAATGCATCCCATTTTTTATCCTGTTATTTTCTGTTTTTATTTTTCTTTACATTCTTCTTTCTCACAGCATAACCAAAACTGCCCAGATGTTTTCCAACACCATAGTACTGTCCATGGGAATAGACAAGCGGGTGTGACTTTTCAAGATGAAATGTTCCCTTTTCATCCATATAACGCTCATCGACATAAACAGCTGTTACTTCTGCCACAAACATATCATGACTTCCAAGTTCCATCACATTTTTTACCCGGCATTCTATGGAAACAGGACTTTCAACGATCATCGGTGCATACTGCAGCTCTCCGAAAGCCGGCGTCAGATGCATCTCTTTGAATTTATCCATATCTTTTCCGGAACGGACACCGCAAAAATCTGTTGCTCTGGCAAGCTCCTCGGTTGTCAGATTGATCACATATTCTCCGGTCTCCTGAATCATATGATGTGAAAAACGCTCTTTACGTACAGATACATAAACCATCGGCGGATCCGAACATACCGTACCTGTCCAGGCTGCTGTCATTAAATTTATCTTTCCTTCTCTGTCACCACAACTGACAAGAACTGCCGGCAGAGGATATAACATATTTCCCGGCTTCCATTTCTGCTTTGACATGCGTTTCTCCTCTACTCCTGTAATGTTCCAACCATCTTTGGAATAAACTGTTTCTTTCTGGATACCATATGATCCACAAATACACTGTCTCCGTCCTTCGTCACATTTGAACCGAAGCTCTTACAAGCCACCTCAAAGGCCTCAACATCTGAACAAAGTACCCATGATGACTCATCCAGAATATTTGTAAGCATAAAGAAGATCATATCCAAACCATGCTCTTCTTTTGCCTTGTCCAGCATATTTTTCAGACGTTCCCGAATCGTTTTAAGTGCTCTTGCATCCAGAGAAGTAATCTGTCCAACACCAAACTGTGTATCTCCTGCAGAGAATTTTTTGAAATCCTGATAAAACAGATCTGTATCGGATTTACTCTTCAGATCGCTTCCTGCCTCAAACATCTGCATTGCATAATCTTCTACTTCCACGCCCGCTATTTTAGCTAAAGCTTCAGCAGCCAGCTTATCCAGCGGAGTACATGTCGGAGAACGATACATCAACGTGTCTGATAAAATTGCCGAACACATGAGTCCGGCCATATCCGGCGGAATCTCAACTTTATTTTCTTTATACATCTGATATACGATTGTCGAAGTACACCCTACCGGCTGACATCTGAAATATACCGGTTTAATACTCTGAACATAACCCAGCTTATGATGATCCACAATTTCCATGATCTCACAGTCAAACAGACCGTCCACCGCCTGGCCGGACTCGTTGTGATCCACAAGGGCCACTTTCTTCTTATCCATATCAATAAGATCATGACGCGTAAACATACCGAGTACTTTTCCCTGATTGTCTACAACCGGGAAAGCTCTGTGACGATTTTTTGCCATAACGTCTTTAACATCTTCAATGAAATCCTCTCTCTTGAAAGTTTTCATGTTTTCAACCATAAAATGGCTGATCGCCATACTCTGATTGATCAGACGTGCTGCAATAAATGTGTCATACGGTGTGCGAATAATCGTACAATTATGCTCTTTTGCAAGTTTAAGTATCGTATCGTTTGGCTGAGTATTCATACTGATAATCAGACATCCGGCATTCATCTCAATTGCACACAGCTGTGACTCATATCGGTCTCCCAACATAACCATATCGCCATCTTCAATATATTCTTCCATTAAATCCGGATTCGCCGCTGCAATCAAAATCTTGCCTTTTTCAACAACACCATCCGGGTCCCCAACAAGAATTTCTCCATCAAGAGTATCCACAATATTTTTATACGGGGTCCGATTTTGTGATAAGACTCTGCTGTCATAAACGCCCATATAAGTTTTGGCAATATCGCCCTTTGTAATAAGACCCAAAAGTTTTTTGTTATCATCTACAATCGTCAATGTAGAAATTTTTTCTTTCTGAAGATGCTGCCATGCTTCCCGAATAGACATATCCGGATGGCCGCTGTGGTAAGGAGATATCTGAACATCTCTTACCTGGGTCCGCACATCATCCATATACATTGGCACTTCTGTATGAAAACGTTCTAAAACAAACGCGGTCTCTGAATTAATCTCTCCCGCACGTACAGGCACATAGTTGACGCCTGTCACTTTCTTCCGCAGGTAGGCATATGCAATTGCGGAGCAAATAGAATCCGTATCCGGATGTTTATGTCCAATGACGTAAATTTTTGCCTTTTTCATCTCTGCATCCTCCTACTACCCTTGTAATCCGGCTGTTAATTTTGGTATCAATTGTTTCTTTCTGGATACCACACCTTCTAAGTCAATATAATTTTCTTCCGCTTCCAGATGAAAACTGTTTTCAACAACCATCTTCGCATCCTTACCTACAAATAAAAGCCGGGTAGATTCTTTTAAAATATCCGTCAGCATAAAGAAGATCATATCTGTTTCCATATCTTCCAGAGTTGATTCCATATAGGCCAGCAAACGTTCCTGAACACTTAACAGTTCATTACGATTCATCGATGTGATCTGTCCGACACCATAATTTACATCTGCTGCTGTAAATTTTTTATAATCCTGGAAAAATATCTCAGAATCTGTCTTTTTCTTAAGCTGGCTTCCTTCCTCAAACATGCGCATTGCATGGCTTTCGATATCAACACCTGCTATCTCAGCCAATTGTTCAGCAACCATCTGATCCATAGCTGTACATGTCGGTGAACGGAACATTAAGGTATCTGAAATAATTGCAGAACATAAAATTCCTGCAATATCTTTTGAAACCGGAATCTGATTTTCCATATACATCTCATAAACAATTGTGGCCGTACATCCAACCGGCTCATTTCTTACATTAACCGGACGAATCGTCTCGACTGTTCCTAATTTATGATGATCAACAATCTCCACAACTTCTGCTTCATCGACACCTTCCGCTGCCTGTTCGACCTCGTTATGATCGACCAGAACGACCTTCTTTGCATCCATATCAATGAGTGTACGTCTGGAAATCATTCCCACGTACCGTCCGTTGACATCCACAATAGGGAAATCCCGGTGACGTTTACTCATCATAACCGGTTTAATATCTGCCACATAATCACTCTCATTGAATTCAATAATACCCTCTTTGATCATAAAATAGCTGACAGGGATACTCTGGTTAATCGAACGTGTCACTGCATATGTATCATATGGTGTACAAATGACGGAACATCCATTCTCTTCAGCCAGTTTACAGATCGTTCTTGAAGCTCTTGCTCCATCGCATATAATAATACAGGATGCTTTATTTTCAATTGCACTCAACTGAGCTTCGTAACGATTTCCCAAAATGACCAGATCGTCTTCTTTTATAAATTTATCAATAACGCTGAGAGTTGCCGTGGAAACAACAAGTTTTCCTTTTGTCAGGCACTTGCCCGAATCCCCGACAATCAACTCACCTTTTAATGTCTCCAGTATGTTGGCAATCGGCGTACAGGCCTCTCCCAATATCTCATTATCCAAAACAGACATATAAGCGGCTGCAATATCTGACATTGTGATCAGTCCCTGAAGAAATCCTTCCTTGTCCACAACTGCCAGAGTCGATGTATCCGACTCTCTCATTGTCTCCCATGCTTTTTTCAATGAATAATTTGCAGGTATTCCCTTAATATGCCGGATATTAATGTCACCAACCTGAGTACGGATGGCATTCATAAGTACCGGCGTTTTCTGATTAAATGTTTTTAAAACATATTCTGTCTCTGTGTTCACCTGCCCCGCACGTGCCGGAACATAGACCACATTACCACCTTCAACAAACAAATTCTGGTACAATCCCTCAGAATCGCCTTTTTTTACCCGATCAAGAATCTCATTTTTAAGCGAGGCGTAGGCAATCGCTGAACAAATAGAATCTGAATCCGGATTCTTATGTCCAATCACATAGACTTCCTTTTGTCTCTTTAATTCCATAGTGATATTTCTCCTTTTAAATAACCTAAGCGTATTTTAGCACATCTCAGACAAATCCTTCGTATTTTTTTGAGGACATTGGAAATATTTGCCGTTCAGAAACCAGATAAGCTTCGTTCGAATAAATCCGAACGAAGCTTATCCCACATATTTTATCCATCTTACAGACGTTTCAGCAACGCTTCCGTAAGATCCTCATATCCCGGTTTTCCAAGAAGAGCAAACATATTTTTCTTATAACTTTCAACCCCTGGCTGATTAAATGGATTCACTCCGAGAACATATCCACTTACACCACAGGCAAATTCATAGAAATAGAATAATTCACCCAGATAAAACTCATTCTGTTCAGGAATATGCACCATAAGATTCGGTACATTACCATCGGTATGTGCAAGAATTGTACCATTCATCGCACTCTTATTAATAAAATCTACATTCTTTCCCGCAAGATAATTTAATCCGTCCAGATCTACCGGTTCTTCTTCAATCAATATCTCATGTTTTGATTTCTCCACATCCAGAACAGTCTCAAACATAATACGCGCTCCATCCTGAATAAACTGTCCCATCGAATGGAGGTCTGCCGTAAGTGTTACAGATGCCGGGAAAATACCTCTCTGATCTTTTCCTTCACTTTCACCGTATAACTGCTTCCACCATTCTCCAATATATAAAAGTGACGGTTCATAGCTGCATGTAATCTCAATCGACTTTCCTTTGCGAAGCAGAATATTTCGGATGGCTGCATACTGAAGTGCATCGTTATCTTCAAATGCATTCTCAAGACAGCGTGTTCTCGCGCTTGCTGCTCCGGCCATGAGCTGATCAATATCGGCACCGCTGACAGCAATCGGAAGAAGACCTACGGCTGTAAGAACAGAAAAACGTCCGCCCACATCATCCGGGACAACAAAGGTTTCATATCCTTCTTCGTCTGCCAGATGTTTTAAAGCACCCTTCGCTTTATCTGTTGTACAATAAATACGTTTTGCCGCTTCTTCTTTACCGTATTTGTTTTCGATCAGTTTCTTAAATACGCGAAATGCGACTGCCGGTTCTGTTGTCGTTCCGGATTTTGAAATCATGTTAATTGAAAAATCTCTGTCACCGATAATATCGATCAGATTGCTGATGTAGGAACTGCTCAGATTATTGCCTACGAAATAAATCTCCGGTGTCTTACGCATATCTTTCGGCAATATATTATAAAAATTATGCTGAAGGAACTCAATCGCTGCACGCGCTCCAAGATAAGAACCTCCGATACCTATTACGAGAAGCACATCCGAATCCTGCTTAATCTTTTCTGCGGATTTTTTAATGCGTTCAAACTCTTCTTTGTCATAATCTACAGGAAGGTCTATCCAGCCCAGAAAATCATTCCCCGCTCCGGTTTTACTGACAAGCACATCTCTGGCATCTCCGACCAGTTTTTTCATAATGTTCACTTCATCTTCACGAATAAATGAAGCTGTCTTGGAATAGTCAAATCTAACCCCTTTTTCCATGTTGATTACCTCCATAAGTATTTAATATTCTTATCTATCATAATACCAAAATTGCCGGATTTTATCAATGTTTTGACCTTTTTTAACACAAAAATTCTTTTAATACATCTTCCACGATTTTTGCATCGACATCATCATTCTGGTAGTCAGGTTCGCTCTCCGGATAACTGTTATAATAGTATTGACTGCTGCGTTTTTTTCTTCTCGTACCTCCTGCAGCCGCAACTTCCTGAAGCGCACGTTTATACTGCTCGGGCGGAATCTGCCCTTCCTTATCTTTGTAATCCTGAGCAAGTTTGTTACTTAAATAATTATCTACATAATCCATAATCGAATACATCAAAAATTTTTCTTTTGATACAAAATCCATAAATAACATACACCCGCTGATAACAACAACACCCAGTACAGCCATAAAGAGGACATTTGATATGCGATCCAATTCCCCTCCCCGGGTCCATCGATACATAAAATTTCCACCTCCGACGGCAAGCATGGCTGTCATAATAAGATAAGGCAGCCGGCTCCATGCCTGAAGCGAAAAAGGTCCGACACGATACTTCTTTATGTATCTTCCAATCAATGCCTGTGTATCCTCCGGATGCATTCCGATTTTAAAATAACTTGCCACTTTCAAGCGTATATATTTTATCAGTTTTTGATTCGATGATCCCATCAAATCCGCTTCCCTTAAAAGTCTTTTGTATATTCTTCCCGTCATCCATAATACAATTAATCCTGATACCGCCAATAAAAGTTCGGCATAGAAAGGGATTCCCTGTCCCAGTAACCAGTTTTTCATTTTGTAAACTCCTTTCATTGATAAGATAGCTCCATTATAATATCAACAAAAAGACAAAATCTATTCAAATCGGTCGGGCATATTTTACATATTTCTCAACATTCCAGTCATTAAACGAACCGTATGCTCAATCGCTTTCATCTCAAATTCACTGTAATCCATCTCGGCACTTCCATCTGCTTTATCTGAGATTGCCCGAATAACAAGATAAGGAATCTTATTAAGCCACGCTGTCTGCGCAATGGCAGCTCCTTCCATCTCTGTACAAAAACCGCCAAAACTGTTTACAATTCTTTGCTTAACATCGTGATCTGATATAAACTGATCACCACTGACAACCCTTCCTCTGAAAACCTGAATATCCGGATTAACTTCCTGACATACCTTCTGCGCAAGTTTAAGAAGCGTTTCATCCCCTTTAAATATAGATTCCTCCATTCTCGGAATGACTCCAGGATCATAACCGAATCCTGTAGCGTCCATATCATGCTGAAGCGCATCCTCAGAAAGAACAATATCTCCGATATTGATCTCATTTTTTAAACTTCCCGCAACACCTGTATTGATAATAGCATTCACTTTAAAAACATCACATAAAATCTGTGTACATACAGCAGCATTGACTTTTCCGATACCGCTTCGCACAATCACAACGTTCTGACCTTCACATATTCCCTGACAAAACTCCATTCCCGCTATGACAGACGTCTCCTGAATCTGCATATTCTCTTTCAATTTTGCCACTTCTTCTTCCATAGCGCCGATAATTCCTATTTTTTTCATGTAAATCTATCTCCTGTTTTCTGTTTTTTATTTATGATAACACATACAAACTATAATTCCCATGACAACTTAAAAATTTTACTGGCTTATCAATATTGCTTCTGCTATAATTAGGTTGAAAATTTATGAATAGGAGTGATTTACATGAGACATATCAATAAACATACATGTTCAAAAGCTGTGGATTTTGAAGTTGAAAACGGCATTGTTACCAGCTGCCAGTTCATCGGAGGATGTTCAGGAAACACACAGGGTGTTGCTGCTCTTGTTGTTGGCCGTCCTGTTGACGATGTCATTCAGATTCTTTCCGGTATCGACTGTGGAGGACGTGGTACATCATGTCCGGATCAGCTTGCTCAGGGACTGAAAGAATATAAAAATTCTCAGGCAGATTAGGAGGTCTGACAATGAAAAAAATTGTCCTGACCGGCGGCGGAACTGCCGGCCATGTCACACCAAATATTGCTTTGATGCCCGCTTTAAGAGAAAAGGGTTATGAAATATCCTACATCGGCTCCTATGATGGTATTGAACGCCGTTTAATTGAAGAATTAGGTGTCCCTTACTATGGAATTTCTTCCGGAAAGCTCCGAAGATACTTTGATCTGAAAAACTTTTCCGATCCTTTTAAAGTCATTAAAGGCTATTTTGAAGCACGCAAACTTTTGAAAAAGATCAAACCCGATGTTGTTTTTTCAAAAGGAGGTTTCGTCACTGTGCCTGTTGTTCTGGCAGCAAAGCACTGTCATATTCCGGCTATCATCCATGAATCCGACATGACACCGGGACTGGCCAATAAACTGGCAATTCCATCTGCATATAAAGTTTGCCATAATTTTCCTGAAACAGCCAACTATCTTCCTCAGGGGAAAGCTGTACTCTCCGGATCTCCGATTCGCCAGGAATTATTAACAGGCAGCCGCATGAAAGGTTTACAGATTTGCGGTTTCAGTGCAGATAAACCGGTCCTTCTTGTTATCGGAGGAAGCCTCGGTGCTGCCGCCATCAATGAAGCTGTAAGAAAAGCCCTCCCTATGCTTCTGCCGTCTTATCAGATTATTCACATATGTGGAAACGGTAAAGTTGATACATCGATAAAAGATGTGCAGGGGTATATTCAATTCGATTATGTAAAAGAAGAATTAAGTGACCTTCTCGCAGCCGCTGATGTCGTCATCTCCCGCGCCGGTTCAAATGCTATCTGTGAGTTTCTTGCCCTTAAAAAGCCGAATATTCTTATTCCGCTTCCGGCTGGAGCCAGCCGCGGTGACCAGATCCTGAATGCTTCTTCTTTCGAAAAACAAGGATTCAGTTATCTCCTCCCTGAGGAAAATGTCAACGACGAAACACTCGTTAAAGCAGTTAACATTGTATTTGAAAATCGTGAAAATTATATTCAGGCCATGCAGTCAAATCCCGCATCGAATGCTATCCCTGTGATCGTAAATCTTTGCGAAAAAGCTGTAAAAGCCCATAAAATTCATTGATTAAAACATTCCTTATCATCCTCCGAAAAATATTTCCGGAGGATGATTTATTTCTGCTATTCTTTCTTTTCGGATGGTTCTAACGGTAAAACTACCATAAATTTTGTTCCTGTTTCCGGTTTTGAATAGACCTGAACAGTTCCTCCATGAGCATTAATAATGTTTTTTACAATTGGAAGCCCAAGTCCGGTACCATTTGGTTTATATGTAACAAATGGCTGAAAGATATTCTCAAGACGTTCTTTGTCTATGCCACAGCCTGTATCACTGATGATTACTATGAGACATTTCCATTGAGATTTCACATCAACAAAAATCTCATCTCCTATATCCGTTGCATCAAATGCATTTTTTATTAAGTTGCAAAACACCTCCCTGAGCTTTAATGGATCTCCCGAAAAATTCTCAGAAAATATATTAAAATTTAATTGCAGCTTTTTTCCCTGAATATGGGCTAAAGAAGAAAATGAATTCACGATTTCTGTCCAAAATTGTCGAATGTTTATTTTGGCATATTTCATATTCTGACATGAATTTAAAGATGATAATTCAGATAATAATTGAGACATATATTTTGTGTCCAGCAAAAGCTGACTCCACATAGGATCTTTTGTCACTTCCGGATAGTGGCATCCGATCAGCTGCAATGTACTTTGAATCAGTGTCAGAGGATTTTTCAACTCGTGAGAAATCTTTGACAGCGAAATCAACTTAGATTCATTCATAAAGGACTTCCTCTCCGTTTTTTTCTCAATTTATCATAATTTTTCCTACAAATCAAACATATTTGACTGACAATCAACGACACAAAACGCCACAGGATTTTATTTTTATTTTAAATTCAGAATAGACATTTTTCTCTTGGTGAACTATTATTAAAGAGTACGATTCTATACAAATTTTTATATTGGAGGATATATATTATGGATAATAATTGTATTTTTTGTAAAATTGCCAACGGCGAAATTCCTTCTACAACAGTCTATGAAGACGATATGTTTCGTGTCATTCTTGACTTATCACCTGCAACAAAGGGTCATGCCTTAATTCTGCCAAAACAGCATATGGCTAATATTTATGAGATGGATGAAACCACAGCTCAGAAAGTCTTTGTTCTTGCATCTCATATAGCCACAGCAATGAAAAAAGCACTGAATTGTGATGGCATCAATATTGTCCAGAATAATGGCGAAGCTGCCGGACAGACCGTTTTTCATTTTCATATGCACATTATTCCGCGCTATATCAATGACGGACAAAATATTAACTGGATCCCAGGCACTTCCGAACCTGAAGAACGCGAAAAAATCGCACAAAAAATTAAAGCAGCATTAAATTGAACACCGACTAACACCACTGGCAGATAAATTCTAAATCTGCCAGTTTTAATATATCACCCGCATGCAGTATACATGCTTTGCCTGATTCCAGACATTCTCCGTTTCTGCAGGTTCCATTTGAAGAATTCATATCAATAATCTTCACATTCTGATGCTCCTTTTCAAACTTTGCATGAAGTCTGCTGATTTTAGGATTTGCAATATATATATCCGCTTCTCCTTCCGCCCTTCCGAGAACCGCCGGAAACTTATTTATGTATATGACCTTCATTTCATTCTCGCCCAAAGGAATCAGCGTAAACATCTTTTTTTTCTTACTGTCTTTTTCAGAGCTCTTATCCATTGTCTTTATCTCCGGCAATGTATCTTGCAGAGGACTTGCCCAATCATAGAAATCCGCAGATTCTTTTTTCCTCTTCCCTTTTATATTTATTTTTTCAAACCATTTTTTTATTTTTTGACTTGCACTTTCTTTATCCGACGCTGCACTTTTTTCCGGTACGACTTTATTTTTTATTTCCTTTTCTTCTGTCTTTGTCTGTTCCTGATCGGTTGTGTCTTTCTCTTTATAAAAATCATGATCTGTCTGCAATTTTAATATGGATGATAATTCTTCCACAGAACATGTCCTGTTATGTACTTTTTGATAAAATGTATAAGCCCACAATACCGCTGTTTCACTCCCGTAATCTACATAATTAAGCCACTCCTCAGAAAGTTTTTCCATCTGTTTCCAAAAATCTTCCTGATACCCGGGTATATAAACAAATGACCATTTGCTGTCTTTTCCATAAATATGATCCATTTCAAGCACAAGATTCGATGGATCCAACAGATATTCATCTAAAGTAAGCATTATCTGAATCAATGAATGAATCATATTTTCAATATGGACACACTCCATTCTCTTATTTGACAGATTTTCCAGAAATGAGTTCTGAAAATTCAATGCATAAACGAGAATTCCTTCTCCATCCTCTTCCAGCTCATAAAATGGTATCAATCCGGCTATCTTATTTTTGTACAGTAAAATCTCCTCATACTGTTCCCCATATTTACCTTCCCGTCCGACTCTCAAATATGTATTTTTCAAATCTTTATCTTTCCAACTCTCCCGATTCAATTTCCTGTTTTTCCTCCCCACTATCTCTTCTCGGTAAATCTCTGCTAAAAGCGGCTACAGAAACGCCATGTATATTGCTGGTGATCTGATAATTGCCTATTTTGAATTCTGCCTGAATTTCTACATTTATTTCTCGTCCCAAAAGATTCGTTGATACAGAGATCGACTGAACTTTCCCCACAAAAAGACGCTTATGAAGCATATCGTACCCTCTGGATTCGATTTCATCTAAAGATACCGATGTGTTTTGAAGCATAGCTTCATAGTCTACTTCTCCCAGTTCGGGATGAACATACCGACTTTTCCACAAGCAGCCATACATGGCCAGTTCATCCGCTGTCTCCTGCAAAACCATACGATCATGCCCGTAAAATCCCATGAGTATTACCATTCCGATCATCAAGCATATAAAACTTACAATGACCGTTCCCTCAATCGTAAAACTTCCCTCTTTTTTCCAGATCATAGTACCCATGCTCCAATATACCCAAGAAACATAAAAGGAACTCCTGCTACTCTGGATTTTCTATGAAGTTTTCCCGATGCAAGCATATAAACAGAAAATGCAAAAATACCGATACACGACAAAAAAAGTAATTTCATGCAAAATGCAATACCTTCAAGAATTCCAATACTCAGAATCAGTAAACAATCGCCCTCACCAATCCAATGCCCAAACAGCTTTCCTGAAAAAAATGCTGCACATCCGGGCAGTATCCCCCACAGATATTCCGAAAGGAGCGTATTTCCTGAAATCAAACGAATAAAAAGTCCCGCCATCAATAACATCAGACACGGTCTTATATCAATTTTCTGATTTTTTATATCCTCATAAACAGGATATAAAATTATAAGAAAACTAAAAAAATGCTGCATTATTAAGAACCTCCTTTTCCACATCTCGTACACGGTGAATAGCCCTTATTTGTCGCTTCCGTCATTGTCATAGACTCTACAGAACGTTTGAGTCCGCTGCACCCTCGTCGTATATGATAACGTCCACCTGTTTCTGTTATATAATACGTGCTTCCTCCTTCTGAATCCTTCGCACATTTTTCACAGGGAGAATACTGTTTTGCCTCCGATTCTCCTACAATATACACTTTTAAATATATATGCGTACACATACCATCTTTGTGATATACACGTCCATGTTCCGTCACATAAACAATCTCCTGATTATTCTCATCTGTCTTTTCGTCTGCCGCCTCATAACCAGTCCATGTCCTGACATAAATCTGATTTTTCATAGGAATATCCGGTATCGGAATAATTCCCTTTAGCAATTCTATACGGTAGGTTACTTTAAAACAAATCCAATTGCCGTTTTGCATCACATCGGATCCCAACATGTTGAATCCATGAATTTTACTGACACCTCCCGTATCCAGATCTTTGAGTGCAAAAAGGCTGTACATAGCTTTTGCTGTTCCCCCTGTTTTCACGATCTCCTCATGTTCTGCCGCTGCAAGACTCAACTCCAGAGCCGTATTCGTCAATTCATTCTGAACAACTTCATGAACACGAACAGCAGATGTTAATGCTATAAAAGCCACCCATACAAAGAATACCATAGGTACCACCAGCGCGGCCTCCACTGTCATACTTCCTTGAAGGGAATGACGGCAGAGTGTTCTTTTGTTCCGGAGTGTGTATATGTTTTTTGTATGATTTTTATTGGCATCATTTTTATATAAAGCAGGTATCGCCTTTTTGTTATTTAATAATTCCCAAAAGAACACCCGGTCCTCACCCCCTTCAATATGACAGACCTGTTTGAACCTTGTAATTTTCTCCAACACTGAATTCATTCTGAAATGTTACCTGCACACCATAAATACAATTCTTTAAATAAAAATTTGAATATTCATTCTGCAGACGTATATTTTTTTCTATTAAATGTGTCATTCTCCGATATTTTTCATTTCTGTTCTGAATCAAGAGAAAAATTTTAAGATAATCCTCATAGGTCATCCCCTCATTGCCTTCATAACCGTCCAACATATTCACATTCAAACTGAGCATACGCTCCCACGTCAAATGCCAGGTAGCATCAGATTTTATAATCGGTACTTTCTTTCCCCTTAAAAGTGCCCGGCAATCAGACAGAGACTCAGCGAAAGCCCATGTCGCTTTCAGCAAAAATGCAATAACCCCGATAAAATATGGAATAACCAAAGCTGCTCCGATCACTCCGGCCGTTTCTGTCACTTGCATTTGTTTTTCCGGTGATAAAAGTATATGAGACAGATTCATCACGCATCGCAAGGCCAAAAGCCTCCATAAAACAGATTTTAAATTTTCTTCATCTTTTTCATTTCCCGCAATAATATACTCGATCTCATACTCGAGAACTCGCTCATAATTATCCGAACTGTCTTTGAGATGGGTTGTCCCGTTATGAAAAACTTCCTCCATGTACCAAACAGCAGCAGCATCCTCAACCGTCCCTTTTAACATATTGTCTGAGTCAAAAATATTGTCCCATTTTTTAAACATTCCCTGTATACTTTCTTCATCCTTAAAATCAATCTCTCCCTGCATTTCCTGTCCGGATTCCGGATATGAAACATCGCCCATACTGCATTCCTTATCGGATATCTGATATTCTCCGGGGCATGCTGCATATAAAATCCCTCGATTCCAAATATCGGTAACAATATCTCTTGGATCATCCACATGCTCTTTCTCCTCATTTTCTCCGTCTTCTTTATCTTCTTCCGATTCGGAGGTTTCTTCCTGGCTCGCTCTTTCTGCTTCCTGACGTTCTTCCTGAAGGGTGTCTGATGCCTCATTATTTTTATCCTTCAGCATTTTCATAAGCGTTTCTAACCCATCCTCCCGCACAAATTCTACCCGATTCAAAGTAATCTCCCGAAGTAAAAACCTCCAGTCATTTTCAATGAGCATTGTAAACAGGGATTCATCTAATGTTGAATTGATAATATTTTTCTTATCAACAGAACTTTGAATATTCTTTTTATAGACATCAAGAAGTTCCCCGTTTATCTTTTCCTGAGAAAACTCTTTTTCTCCAAATCCTCCGTCAAAAGCCAGAATCTGATAACGTTCTTTCAAAGGTTTGACATATCCCGCCAGCAGGCTGTCCACACTCAGCCTGCCGGCTCTTTCACTGTCTGCTCTGCATGCATAATAAACAGCAGAGTGGTACTGGGCAATGAGAACACTGGATACGATCATAAACAACATCAGCATGAACACTGTAATCTGACCCGAATAGAAATTTTTGATTGTTTTATCCTCTTCGATCATATTCCTGAACTCTGACTTGTGATACGGCTGAAAATATCATTGACCAGATCCGTCAGCTGGGATTTGAATATAATAACCAGTCCAATCAATACGACAAGAATCAATATGATTTCCACAACACCTACACCTTTGTTATTCTTTAACACTTTCTTAAGTAATCCCATTTTTTTCCTCCTGTTATATACTGATTGATAAAAAGGCCGGTATCATCAGCACAGCAAATACAACAGCCATCAATAATACCATCGGAAACAATAATTTTGTTCCCGCCTCTTCCGCACGCTTTCTCGCATTCTCTTTTCTCAGAATTTCTGACGCCATAACTTCCTGCATCAATAACTGGTTCATCCCCCTTGCTCCCCGCTTAACCTGCTGGATCAATAATGATGAAAACCGAATATAATTCTGACTGGCACAACGTTTTCCAAAATTTTCATATGCCTTTAGCTCCGAAATACCATAGTTCATCTCACGCAGTGCCATCTCCATCTCCTCATATCCACATCGGACCTTTCCTGTATTGTTCTTTTCTTTACGATAGTCATAAATTAATTTTTCCCACGCTCCCTTCACTGTCATTCCCGAACTTACAAGGAGAACAAGTTTATACACAATATCCGGGTAATCCCGTTCTAATTCTTTTGATTTATCCCTGATCTGCTGCATCCTTTTCTCTTCTGATGCAAAATATATTAAAACAAGAATAAGATTACCAAAGATAAAAATTTTCGGCCAGACAGGATCTTCTCGTACGTACCATTCCAATTTTGTTCCATTAAATGTATCTGGTAATATCATTTCATTTTGTGTTCTCTCTTCTGTCTGCCGGGATTTTACTTCTTTTAGAATTCCCTGTTTTAATTCCTCATCTCCCTGTAGGATATTTTCCACGATTCTAAGCTCATACTCATAGCTTTTTTCAAATTCTCCATATTTCAATACTGCCCGGATTTTTGTATTCAAAGGTGCCCGCGACAACGCTTCTTCTGTCACCTTTCCGTCGGATTGAATCAATCGATAACTCTCTGTTTTCCACTGAACAGTCAATCCCAGATGTGGAATACGCTCCGGAAAATATAAATTTTGTGTCACCGAATCCGATGACGTATTATCTCCAAGCCACACTGTATCCAGCCACTTTTTACCTTCTTCAAATACTCCATCCAGTTCGGACGCTTCATAAATTCGTTCCTCTAATTGAAAATCAATCGGAAAATTTCCCTCATCCGTCCTGACCTCCAGGTTTACAGCCGTTTCTCCTGCCCCCGGAGAATTTCTTTCAAGAGATTGAATCTGTTCTTTTGGTGTAAAAAAGTTTTTTAATCCCAATAATGCTGTCACAACACATACGGCAGCTATCCCCGCAGCCAGCTTCTTTTTTTTATCCACAAAACTCCTCCTACTCCAGCCGCAATATTTTCAAACCTAATGCAAATGCCGCCCCATATATCGCCAGACAAACACTCATTAAAAGAAAACCTGTAAGGTTCCCGTACAAAACCTCCATAAACTCTGATGAAAACACTCTCATGTATAAAATAACGCCGGCCGGAATAACGCACATAAAGAAAAATTCGCTCCGCTTTGCTCCGATAATACCCTCAATTTCATATCCTGTTTCTATACGCCTTTGAATCTTATCTACACTGTCCCGAACCAGATCTGCCATGTTTCCTCCCTGCTTTTTTGCCAATATGAGAATCTGTACAAAGTTTTCAATCTCCGCATTCTGACACCTTTCCGACATTTCCTCAAGGCACTGAACAACTGAAATGTTACGCTCCATTTTATGGCAGATAATGTTAAGTTCAAGTATCATTCTTGAATTTGGTTTCAGGCTCCGCTCAATATCCTCCAATGCTCTTCGTATACTCTCTTCCAGGGCTGCACCGGCAGACAGCGAGCTGTAGATCGACAACATTGTGTCCTTGAAATCCATACGCAATTGTTTATTGTATTTTTTATAACTTATCTTATAAACTTCTTTTCTGAAAATGATATACCCCGGCCATCCGACAATCGAATATTTTATATTTCCATAAAACAGCCATCCTATACTTGTGCATATGACAATCCATAAAATGATACTTTTTATATATTCAATGACCGTCATTCTGCAATGACCTTCAGATGTTACTTTCACAGTCCTTCCTCCAGGAATATTGCCGCTGCCTCCAATTTCTTTCTGTGATATAACCGATTACCGGAAAGCACAAGCTGACCGGAGACCTTCTTATTCTCCGTCCAGTATGTACCGTCTTCCCGTACACAATGTTCATCATCCTCTTTAAATATAAAGAGCTGATTTAATTTTATTTCCCCTTCATCACATCCGATCACCTCCGTAATCTCTGTGACTCTTCTGCTTTTATCTCTGAGTCTCTCCAACTGGACAATAATATCAATGGCAGAAGCAATCTGTTTACGGATCGCCAACAGCGGGATATCTGTACCCATAAGTACCATCGTTTCTAAACGGCTTAACATTTCCTCAGGTGAACCTGAGTGCCCTGTCGAAATTGAGCCATCATGTCCACTGGACATGGCCTGAATCATGTCCACACTTTCTGCTCCACGCACCTCGCCCACAATAATCCGGTCCGGTCTCATTCTTAAGGCACTTTTTATAAGATCCCGGATCGTTACCTGATTTTCTCCATCCGCTGTCGCATTACGCGCTTCCAGCTTTACCAGATTAATGATGTTCGATATCTGGAGTTCGGCAGAATCCTCAATGGTAATCACACGCTCCTCCTTAGGTACGTAATCCATCAATGCATTCAGCATCGTCGTCTTTCCTGTTCCCGTACCTCCGGAAATAAAAATATTATATTTTGCCCGCACAAGTTTTTCCAGAAAATCTGCCGCCTCCTTCGTCAATGCCCCATGACCGATGAGCTTTTCCATGTTCATCGGCTCCTCCGGGAATTTCCGAATTGTAAGAATCGGACCATTGAGTGCAATCGGTTTTAATACAACATTGACACGAGAGCCATCTGCAAGACGCGCATCAACGATTGGTGAAGACTCGTTGACCTGCCTGTTCGCCCCGGCAACGATCTGCTGAATAACATCTTCCAGTTTTTCATTCGATTCAAAAGACTTGTCCCATCGAATGATATGGCCATCTTTTTCATAAAAAATATTTCCCATGCCGTTCACCATTATTTCCGTAATATCTTTGTCGTCAACCAGTTCCTGAAGCAGGTCCAGCCGACGAACGGAATTAAATAATTCCTGACGAAGCATCAATTTCCGATATCCACTTAAATAAATACTTTTACTTGCTGACAGGATTAACTCATCAATCTGGTCCAGTATTTCATCATCGGACCATTCATTTTTTAACTCTAATATTCTGAGTAAATCTGCCTGTAAATTTTTTTTAATCCTTGTACAATCATGTTTATTTGACATTTTCTCTCCTTTCTTGTTCCACGTTAATCTTTTCCAGTAATTGCGTCATTCCCATATAAGATACCATCTTTAAAAACACCTTCTTTCTCAAATCACCGTAACCGTCTTCTCCCCATTGGACAAAAATTCTGTCACACCAGACGAAAAGTTCCATATACTTTGGTAATCGGTCAAATACTAAAATAATTGTTGTATAATGACTTTTCCTAAGTCCTTCCTTAAAGAAATTGCTCCATTCCTCCAACTGAATTTCCATACGGTCATACACTGTTCGAAATCCTTTAAGATAATCCAGCCCTTCAGACTTATATGTCCAGTCTCTTAACCGTTTCTTAGCATCTGACTTTTGTGCTCTGTAATAGAACCATTCACTAATGCTGCTGTCATCTTCCTCATCACGGGAAAATGTAGAAAATTCTGTCAAAGAAATAATCAGAACCTCCCCCTTATTTAATTGTTCTCTTCCTATATTTTCTGCAAAAACCTCTGCTTCCGGTCCGCTTGACGGCCCGTAAATTCCGATCACCTCCGTATTTTGTATAAGATTTTCTCCTAAAATTTCCATTAAATCTTCATATAGTTTTCCTGCTGACTGATACTTACTTATAGACAATTCTATTCCGGGATTTCCCGAATCATCTTCAAGTAAAATAATCTGACATCCTTTAATGTCCGGAACAGCCACTGTTCCTTTTTCACTGTCCATCTGCTTCAATGCACGCCCTGATACAAGAAGTATTTCCGGTCGTTCCCCAAGACATTGTGAAAGCTCTGTGTAGGTTTTTATCTTCCACATAAACCCTGGATGCCGACTCAGATAAGACGATAAACGTTTTAAATACACTTTTTCTACATCACATATGTATAGCTGTCTGTAAAACATAAGACCTCCCTTTTATAGGGACAGTATCCCACTTCAATATTCACTTTTTTTGTTTGATTTAATGGAAATTTTATTCAGAATTGAAATGATAGGTTCATTATAAACAGGCTCTGACTATTTGTAAAGCCTTCGAGGCTGACAATCCGTCGAAGGCTTTTTACATCATTTTACACTATATATGTCGTCTATCTATATTATTTCATATTTATGTGTCATATGCTGCTAATTTTCCGATTTGATTTCATCATTTTGTCAATGAAACAGCTCCCATAAACCTATGCCGTAAAGTGCCAACAGTCCCGGTATTCCCAAAACCGCAGATAGGATAAAATTCATAACATTTACTCCTACAGGCATAAAAATCCCAAAAGCTTTAAAAATGATATTTCCGCATCCGATCAAGAACAGCCCTAAAATGCCTCTGAACAGGCTCTTCACAACATAATGCCCCTGATGAAGCATTAAACTCCCAATAAAAAAACAAGAGCTTATGATAATAATCGTTACTAAAAGCTGGTTGTGTATCACCGTTTCCTCCACCCTTTACTAATTACTATAATCATACGCTCTTGTCTTTTATTCTATGTCTTTAAGATCTATAAAAAATCTTCCGGAAGCAACGTAAACATCTGAGCTTCTTTATATGCATTGTCCAGCACCGTCATAAATAAATTCTTCATATTACGTTTTTCAAGATTTACAACGGCCTCATCCACAATCGCCATAACATCCTCGTAATTCACATCTTCGCCGTCATGCATACGTTTTTCAAAAATCGCTCTCAAAGTTTCATTTTGAACTTCTTCCGTCATTTCATATCCCCGTCTCTTAGCATAGGATTCCGCCAGTTTAACTAACTCGCTCTCATCATACTTGGATATGTTGATCACGTTCAAAAATTTTGAACGCAGCTTCGGATATTTTTTCCATAAAGTCAATAAATCTGCTTCCGAATCTTCGAAAACAATGGCAACATTCTGTCCGTCACGATTAACATAATCTGAAATAATATCAACCGATTCCTTTGACAGGGCGCCTGCGCCGCCAATAATCAGGCAGCCTCCTGAAATTTTTTCAAAAACAGGTGCAAAATTCATCCGATTCAATTCATCTGATGTGGCCCGGACGATTTTCCCTTTATCGCACATACCATATGTGTTCAAAGCTTTCGCAATCCCAATAGAAATCTGTGACTTCATACTTTCATCTGTACCGGATACAACAAAATTAATATCGTATGGTGCCAGAATATCTTCTTTTTCCAATAAAGAAGATTCAAGTTTCGTAAATGTCTCAGCCAACTGCTTCTTCACATTCTTTATATCTACGGCAGTTGAGAATATATCCAGAACTGTATCCGGAACAGGAATATCCTCCGCAACAATTTCATCTTCATCCTCTTGAACCAGCTTAACTTCTTCCGCATCCGCAGCAGAATCCTCCGCATCCGGAATCTCAATCTGCTTTTCTTCTTCCACCGGCTCTGACGCAGCCAAACCAATTTCATCGCTGAAAAGATCCATGACCGTCTGATTTGGATCATCACTGATAATCTCATCCACATCATCTTCATCCGGCGAATCTATTTCTAATGCCATCATCCGCATCTGTTCCTCAAAATTCTGACTGACAGGAATATCCACAGGCATTCGATTCGCTTCCAGATTTCTCTGGATTCTTGCAACAAAATCTTCCTTTTCGTCCACCACAGTATCTTTTTTCAATACATCTTCCTCGTTTTTTTCTCCGGCCAGAATATCTGCGGCCTTCGCGGCAATAACGTCTGTATCTAAGATGACGGTTTCTCCTGAAGCTTCTTCCGCTTCTTCCGCTTTAGCCTCAGTATCTTCTTTTTCTTCCTGTTCAGTCTCTGTTTCCCGAACAGCCTGTTCAATTTCATTGCAGGCATCAGTATCTATCGTTTCTGTTTTTCCGCCTTCCTCCAAGTCATATACATCTGAATATTCATCATCGTCTTTCATATATTCATCCACATTTAAAGGCACATTAAGACCACTTCTCTCTAAAAGGCCTTCCGAATCAAACATATATGTAGCACCAACCGTCTGCTGCATTGACGCATCGATTTTAGGTTCCTGCTCGTCTTTTCCAAGAATTTTATTCTTCAGCGCATTGGCCAGATCAACATATTCTCCATGGCCGAACCATAATACAATATCCTCACACTCTTTAAGACATTTTTTATCTTCTCCGGCTTCATGATACAATCTAGCCAGTTCATATGCCCATTCTTCGATATATTCATAATCTTTAAGCTGTTCAAGTGTATGAATCAATACGGAAGTTCTTTCGCCCTTTCCTTTATCAAGACGATATCTGAGAATATACCGATGAAGATCTCTTGAAGCAACAGAAATAAACTCTTTATAATAATACTCAGCTTCTGAATAACTGCCTTTTTCAATATACAGACTTGTCAGCAGATCCAATGCTCTCCGTCCCTTCGGCATCTTTTCATATGCCTTGAGCAATACTTTCTCTGCAAGATCATCCTCTTTTTCATGCAAAAATATTTCTCCTAACAGGCAAAGAGAAGATACATTTTTTATCTTATTCAAATCGAGTTTTTCTGCCAGCTTGACTGCTGTCTCATAATCCTGTTCATAAGTACAGCTCTTAATTTCTTTCATTAAATCCGCTTCATTAAATTTTTCCAACTATTTCATCTCCTTACGACTACAATCCTGTGACTCAGAACAATTTTAACATAATTGATTTTTCTTGACAATAGCCGATAGGTCCATGAGAATTTCATGCATACAAAAAAAGCAGCCGTTCTATCATTTTAAGATACGAACGACTGCTTAACAATTAACTGGTTCAATCATACTTTTGTTCCTTTCTTATTATCATTCGATATATACATCATATCAAATATAATATTTTATTCCACTATTCAGTTTTTCTGGTATATCATTTATAAAATAATACCTTTATCATTTAACCTTAACTTTATATTTATATCGGAGTATATCTTTAACAATCAATCTCTTTGCTATACAACGAATCTACGATTTATTCTTACAATAATGGATGATTACTTATAATTGATGAACTTCTTCCAGGCTTCTCCGAATCATTTTATCATATACTGATATGTATCTGGACTATCTCAAATAATTTAACTTCTAAATATCAATAACAATTAAGCTTTTAAAATAACCTGCAAACAATGGACGAATTATTCACAAATCACTTACTTCCTTAAATCTTATCTACTGCAAAGAAAATAATCATCTTATTATTGAGCACTTATTTTTTCAATGGACTCGCCTCCTTGTTTTCTGTTTATTAATAAGTTCTTTTGTTTATGTCTATATTATATTCATTATCTTATGTTTTGTCAATATATTTTTTCATTTTTTATTTAATTTTCTGTATATTTTTTGTTAAAGTAAAGGCATCCCCGCTTTTGTATGGGAATGCCTTTACTTTTCAAAAACCAATATCAGATAAAATCAAATACTTCCTGTTCAAATTCCAGTTTTTCATAATCCATCTCAGACACATCAACATTGGAACTGTAATCCACCACGACCGTCTGCTGCATCTTATCAATCATTCTTTGCCCCAGAATATAATTGACATCAAATTTTCCCGTAATTGCCGGTGTGGCACCGCGTGTCGGCACGATGAGCTGCACATGATTTGTTCGAAGCAGTTCAAAAATCGGCTGCCATATGTAAATATCTTTTGCCGCTCCAAAAGGATTGTCAATAAAAATAACTTTCCGCAGTTTTGAACTGTCTCCGCCGCCCGAATATACCATAGAAATATAATTGATAACACCGATGAGGAATTGTATATAAATTCCCTGTGACTGACCGGTACTTCCCACAGCCTCCTCATATTTGAGATACCGGCTCTGCTCTTTCACTCTTTCCCGCTTATACAGGCTCAGGCGAATACTGTTCATATCCGTGACGATGACAGAAAACAGCCTTTTCCACGACAGCTGCTGACGAATATACCCAACTCTTTCTTCCTGAGTATGATACAGATCCGTCTGTGCAACAATCCCGTCAATATACTCTGACATTCTCTGTTCATACATTTCCTCACGAATATAGGGAATTTTCAGCATAACCATCGGAATGGTCTTTCCGTCCAGGAAAATCCGGGAAAAAGCAGGAAATCTCTCCAACTCAGCCCTTATGCTGAGGCACCTCTGAAGACACTGTTTTTCAAAGTTCTGCTTAATGCGGACCATATCACTGATGGTTTTTTCAATACGCTCTTTTTCAAGCCTTATAATCTGTGCTGTATCCTTAAGCTGATGCATGAATTCGGCACATAACTCCGATGATGAAGGAATTGAAACTTCTGATCGTATGGATCCTGCCAGCTCCTGAGCTCCCGCCTTTGACAGATTCTCCGCTGCCTTTTCTTTGTCCCGATCAAAAGCCTCCCGCTGTTTCTGGATCTCCGTATGCATACGCATCTGCTTTTCGCTGCACTCACGATATTTTTTATAAATATCAATTTCCGGACCAAAGGTTTCCTGAGTACGGTTTAACATAAGATTTGCGTTTCGAATCATTCTTTCAAGATCCCGCTTCATATCTTCAAAACTGCGAATATCTCTGAAAGCATTTTCTATCCCAACTTCGGCCTTCTGTTGTTTTTCTTTCATAAGCTCTAAAGCCTGACTCTGCTGCCGGAAAAAGGATTCATAATCTGAATTTATCAGGGATACCGACTCAAAAGAACCATATTTTTCTTCAATACTGCTGACACCATGCTCAACATTTCCAAAAAGCTTATTTTTATTTTCCCGGTACTGGAATAAAATAACTTCCTTCTGACGTATTGTCTCTTTCAATGACTTCAGCTCATCTGCCATATTCTTCAGAACACTGTCATCCGCCTCTGCCAGCCTGTGTTCTTTTGCCATATTTTCAAGAGTCACCACAGATATATCCTTTCTGCGAACCGATGCTAACAGCGTATCCATTGTCTGTCGGTAGCTCTCCATAAGCTGTTTCTTATCTTCCAGATCCAGATGTTCTCTCTCATAAGCCTCTCTGATACCTTTAAACCGGGCATCAATATCCGAAGATGAAATATCCGGAGTTTCCTCCGTTCCCGAAATATAATAGGGTTCATAGACTTCCCGCCACTGTTTATCCAGATTTTCAATGCCCTCAAGCAATGCTTTTCTCTCATTTTCAAGACGTTCGATCGTATCCTGTGTATACCGGATTTTTTCTTCTTCGTTTTTCCTAAGGTCTGCATTTTTTCTCTGTGCCGCTTCCAGTTTTTTTTGCTTATCCCGTATCGTTTTTAATTGCTCAACACAATGTTTCATCTGGCTGAGCAATTCAATATCTGAATCCAGATTTCGGTTCTCTTCTTCCATTCGCTGCACAAGTTTTCGATTGCCCTCTAAAGCATCACGAGAAAGTCCGAGAGATTCCTCATATTTTAAAATCCTCTTACTTTCTTCCTCCAACTGATGCATAACCCGTACAGATTGTTCCGATTTTTCAGAATAATACACCTCGTAATTTAATTCAAATCCTATCATATATTTTCGATCTGTTTGAATTGTTTTCTCACGATCTTTTAATCGGGCCATTTTGTTTACACACTGTTCAAGTTTATTCTGTATACCGTCACACATTTCCTGACGGGCAGAAGGATTTTTATACAGTTCCGGATTGCCGGACAAAAAAAGAATTTCCTGACTCACAATGACCTCTTCCTGGCGCATAACCTGCGGAAGAGATACAACCGGAATCACTCTGTCACCTGTATCCATCTGCATAAGTACAGCATCGCCCCGAATATCTGCCAGTCCACTCTCTACAATGACAGCTTCCGGAAGAAAGGGCATCCGCTCAATTAAAATATCCCGATCATAATCTGAAACTTCTTTCAGATAATCGCCTCCAAAAATGCACTTATGCCCGTGACACTTCCGAATATATTCGATCACTTCTGCGGTTTCCTCTCCCATGACGGTCGGATTGCCTTCTGAAAGGTGTGTAAGCTTTTTCCGAAGAAGCTGAATCTCTCTTGATTTTAACTCAATGTCAAGAATTGTTTTCCGGAGCTGACTGTCGATATTTTCAAGAAGGCTTGTGATATCCGGCGAATGATAAATTTGTACAAGCTGCTCACTTTTTTCTCTCTCAATGGTATACTGACTGAAAAAGCGATCCAATTCTTCTTTTTCTCTCAAAAGTTTTTCCCTATGTGCTTTACACTGTTCAATTTCTGATTCGTAACCGACAATATCTTTCTCCAGATTCAACTGTTTTTCAGATAATTGTTGATATTTCAGTTCATTCGCACCGCGAAGCTGTTTTTTCTCTGAGAGGATCTGATCTGCATTTTCAGGAATAAGAACCGGGAGTTGGCAAAGAAGCCCATTCAGGACTTCCTGAGACTCATTTTCCCGTTTCTTTTCTTCCAGAAGCTGACTGTCAAGAACTGCCCCCTCACAAAAAAGCTGACGTTCCATCTCCTGTGACTGTTGATGACTCTCTTTTGTCTCACTTTCTGCCTTCTCGACGGCAGACAGTTTCTTTTGCAGCCGCTCCCTTTCCTCTCCGTCACAAACCCGGCGCATAGCTGCGAGATGATTCAGTTCCTTAAGTCTTCCGTCACTGTCGTTTTGATCATGGGATAAAAGCACCTTCAATGCCTCCCATTTTGACTTCACATCCATGTAAATTATATAATCCCGGACAGCTTCTTCCATATCCAGAGCTCTCTGTTTTTTCTTATATTCTTCCTCCATACCGGAAAGCTCCGCCGCATATTTTTCAGTGTCTTCTTCCAGCTGTTTCAAAAGTTCCTGATTTTTCTGAATACGTACCGTATCCAGTTTTCTCGAAATCTCATGCCTGTGCTTTGCGGCATACTCTTTCTCTTTCTGATACACAGCCAGATCTTTTTCCCGCAGCCGCTTTAATCCGGCTACTGTATGATAGGTTTTTACCAGATTGGTATCCAGCTCTTCTTTTTCCTCATAGGCTTTCTTGAGTATACCTGTGCGTCCGGAAAGACTTTCAAGTATCTCTGTCTGACGCTCATAGGCACCCATCTCTTCTTTTCTCTCCGCCAGTTCTGCCAATTTATCCTTGATCTGAACAAGGGTATCCGCCATATCCGCTCCCGACTGACTGTTTTGTGAAAAGGCTCTTTGAATGATCTCCTCGATCAGAAGGTCTTCGACAATTTTTCGTGTCGTCCTATAACGATTTTCAAAATATGTACGTACATGTCCTTCTGTTTTATTAATTCCACGTAAAATTTCCCAATGACTTTCGTATAGACCATACTGACTGATATAGCGCTGATACTCACCCTTACGTTCAAATATACGAATATCCAGACTCATATCCTTTTTGCCAAGATCCTTCAGATAATTTTTCAATCCGGTATAAGTGACACGCTCTTTCCCGTTGGAGAGCGGAAGATTGACCAGGTCATTGTCATTATATCCTCTATAAAAAATAATATAATTAAAATATTCAATGGCCGCCGTTTCTTTCTGTTCTTCCCGCGCTTTACGGGCACAAAATCCCGTCAGCATATACTTATAGCCATCTTTTATAAAACGTTCATCCAGTTTCCACTCAATCATTGAATGAATCGTGGTGCTTCCCTGATCTGTGCGAAACAGCTTTTCAACAGGCTGTTTGTCATCCAGTGTACAGTTCGGGATCAGGTTCTGGAAAAGAAGAAGCATTAACACACTTTTTCCTCCGCCGTTAGCCAGATCATAAAGTGCATTTTTTCCATCAAATCTTAAGATAAAGTTATCATAAAACTGTGTACCAAAATTATACTTTACATTATTCACCCGGATACGATTAATATGAGGCATTCAAATCACCTCCTGTCACAATAGCATACAGACGTCCCCTGTTTTCCTCATAGTAATTTTCTGCCAGAGCTTTGAAACGCTGTTTAATATAGTATCGGCCCTGAGATTCAAAAAATAAATCCTGAGAAACTAAAAAATTAAACACAAGCTTGACAAATCCTGTTTTAGATCCTCTGGCTGCTTTTAAAGATGTCATATCATCATTTGACGGCACAAGAGGCATATCCTCCCAAAGTGCTGCCAGTATCTCAAAACTGTTTTCTTCGGATGCGTTCAATGCTTTCTCATGCACTGCTTTTAAAGCTTTCTGCATAGAACTGTCTGTCTGGGAAATAACATCTTCGCTTCGGACATAATCAATATGAGAAAAACTTCCGGAATCCTGATAAAAAAGCAAAATCACATTATACATAATAAAGTATGCAAGATATAATTCCTTATTCAGCCGAAGCCCGATCGTTCGCTTTAACTCATCATTCGTAAAGCCGAAAATTCTGTTGCCCTCGCCCGCGGTCACATAAAGACAATTCCCGAATTCATATAATTTTAAATTTGATTTTTTCAATACAGACATAAGGATATCGTAAACCTCACTGTTATTCCGATATTCCTCATACAGTTCCGTATGCGATTCACTGCCGATCTCTTCGCCTACGATCAACAGCGCAAATATCTCCATGGCTTTATCCAGATTTACATTATCCATCACATGCCCTGCCTTTCAAATCGAATATTTGTAATATAATTTTCCTTGCCCGCATCCAGCTTCTGATCCGGAAGAAACTCTAATGAAAAGCTCAAATCTTCATAGTTTTTATTTCGATCCTTCATCACAAGCTCTGCCATGATCTCCTCCAAAAATGTATCCGGTTTTTCGCGTATCTGCATCAGATGATAGTAATCTTTCTGACTCAAATGCGCAAGAAATCCATAATAATCTCCATTATTTAAAATGTTTTCTGTAAACTTCATAATATACAAATGCTGGAGTTCTTCTAACATCAGACTTTTTCGTGAAAGAAGCGTATCGAAAAGAATTCTTAAAAGCAGACTGAAATTGTGGTAAATACGTTCCTCCTCAATCTCATCTTCAAATACATAGTTTTCTTCGATGCCTTCCGGCTCTGCCTCTCCCTTTTCCTCTTCGCCGTTTCTGCACAAAAGACATTCATCCAGGCATCCAAAACCCATCGTTTTTTTAATCTTCACACCAAACAATGGCGACACCATACTTTCTAAAAGCCTTATATCATCTTTTTCCATCGCTTTTCTAAGAAGATCCGAAAAATCCATACGCCTTCTGAAACGGCTGTGTTTCGCTTTGATCATCATCTCATCCGCCTGAACCTGAAGTTTCGTACAGGCAGATAAAAGTGCTTCATGCCGATCCATAGCCCTTTTAAGCTCCTGATTCAGACAAAAAATCTCATCCAGGGCATGGGAATTGTAATCCTCTTCCTGTGCCTTAAGAAGCGCCTTCTTCACCAGCTCCAGATTGGTATCAAAGAGCTTTTGCTCTTCATCAAACCACCGAAGTCCGCTTTTTGAAAAATGATCCAGTTCCTTCACACCCTCAAAAATATTATGGCTTAAAAGCGTCACAATTTCATTCTGTTTCAGCATAAGCCGGGTGACTTCACTGTTTATACGACGAATGACCTCCAACCCGCCTTTAAAATTTTTTGAACGGATCATTTTATTCAGGAGGAGCTGCTCAATGCTGATCCGGCTTTCATCCTTCATCTCCTTTGTTTCCAGATAAAACTCAACCGCATCTGAGGATATTGTATAGGCAACGATCCCCTCTTGATAATGGCTTTCAATAAGCCGTGTTCTTGCAGCTTTCTTTTGTCCGGTCTTTGGCTCATAATACTCAAAATAGAAGGGCCGTCCTTCATTTGTGATCTTATCAAAAATATACTGAATCAATTCGGTTATGCCCGTATCATCTCTGTCCAGATAAAAATCCCGGCACAACAGCTCTCTCATAAAACTCTCGTATTCTTCATAGACTACCTTGCGGTCATTAAAACTGTTTTCTTCAATAAAAAAACGGAGGACAGCCATGGTCACATATCCCATATCTATCCTTTCGTACCGTCCTTCTCTGAACTGAGTCAGTGCATGATCGCAAAGTCTGAAAAAAGGATAAAACTTTTTTAAGTTTATCATCCGTTCTTCATGCCCGTCGATCATCTCATGAATTAAAATATGCGATTCTGTTCCCATGGAAGCCTCCTTAAATTAATCAACAAACATATTTGCGAAAAATATCAATTAATTCTTCTTCCTGCTCTTTATCGTACGCTATATAAAACATTTTTCCTTTGAACTGCCTCGGCTTTGTCAGATACACCTGAAATTTGCCTTTTGGCGTCTTGTCTACTGAGCGAATATCATCCCATGCAACATAACCATAATCATGTACAAGCACGCCGTTGGAAAAAATCTTTGTCGGACTGATCGTACGAATGGCCAGAAAAAGTATCAGGCCGGCAACAAGAACAATGGCTCCCGTCAATATCGTATAATAGCTTTCCGGCATATTCGGGTTCGGTGTGGCCCGTTCCATAAACAGACGTATGACAACAACGATTCCTACCACAACGATAAATGCCAGTGTCAGCCACTCTTTCTTAGGCTGCTTTACATGGCATATCTTTTCCCCAAAAGACTCTTCCACATGAATCGATTTCCATATCTGAGTCAGATAGAAAACCAAAAACCCAATAGCTGCAAGAATGATGGCGCCGCCATGCGCCAATTGTGTAATAATGTCATTCATAAATAAAATTCCTCCTGCGTTTATACTTGTAATTTCATATCTCCCTGACGTATGTATCCCATCTTACGCATGACCTGCGCTGCGCCCATTGTCAAAACTGCCGGCAAAATAAAATGGAAAATGATCATTTTCACTATAACAATCGTCGGAGATTCAACCGCTGTCATCGTTTGATAAGTCATAATCTGACCGACAAGGCCGGAAGTCCCCATTCCGGATCCTGTCGCATTGTTCGTCATATTAAACAGCGGACAGATGGCAATCGGCCCCAAAATAGCCGACGAAAAAATCGGCGGAATCCAAATCAGGGGATGACGTACAATATTCGGAACCTGAAGCATACTTGTTCCAAGGCCCTGAGACAACAGACCGCCAAATCCATTATCCTCATAACTCATCACCGCAAAACCAACCATCTGACAACAGCATCCTATCGTCGCTGCACCGGCTGCCACACCGTTCAGTCCCAGAATGATCCCCAATGCTGCCGAGCTGATCGGCAATGTCAATACCATACCCATAACGACCGCAACAACAATTCCCATAATAATCGGCTGCTGTTCCGTACCCCAGTTGATGATGCCTCCAAGCCATGTCATAAATCTTGAAATCGGAGGTCCGACAATGATTCCGACAGCACCGCCTGTCAGAATCGTGACCGCCGGGGTCACAAGCAAGTCAATCTTGGTACGTCCCGCAACAAGATGACCAAGTTCAATTCCTACATAAGCTGCAATAAATGCTCCGAGAGGCTCTCCCGGTCCGGATAAAGCCAATGCTCCGCTTTCTGTCAGAAGCGTTCCCGCAGAAATGGCACTTGCATAGGCACCAATCATACCTGCCGCAGTTGCAGATAATGTCACATACACAGATTCTTTAAACTTATAAGCTACGCCCACACCGATTCCGGCACCGGTCAAACGCTGTGCAATGATGGCAAAAGTGGATATATACATACCGATATCTCCGCCAATCAGATCACCGATCTGTTTCATGATCGTTCCGATGATCAGCGTTGAAAAAAGTCCAAGTCCCATTCCGCTGAGGCCATCAATAAATATGTGGGATAGAAATTTCCCTATTGTTTTCATCTTCCGTCTCTCCTCTACTGTACTACCAGATATCCTTTCTCTTTTAAATCCCTCTGGATATTATCCAGGATACGTTCGGATGCAGCTTCCACGGTATGGATGTGAATCCCCTTGGATATCTGAAGAAGCGGTCCTGCCTCGCTTGTACTCATACGGCGGTAAAATTCCATCACATCCTGCTTTGTCTCAAGCACCAGATCTGCCTGTATCTGTCCATAGACATCATGGGCAACAATAACATTCAGAACCTTTCCTCCATTATCTACAATAAGCGAAAGTTCATCGACGATCTGCTCCTTTGTATGATTCACCATAAACGTCCGCCTGTATCTCTTCGCCGGACCCTGACGATATAAAACATAGCCCTTCGGAGTTGCAAAAATCTCCTCGCACCCTGCCCGGAGCAATGCAATATCCTGGACGATCACCTGACGGCTTACACCCAGTTCCTTTGATAATCTGCTTCCGGAAACCGGCACCGAACTGTTCTTTAAAATATCAAGTATCCGCTCTCTTCGAATATGTCCTTCAACCATAAGATTCTCCTTCTGAAGCTGCATGCACATAGTTTCTTAATGATTATAGCACAGTAAGTCTTGTGTGCAAAATACTTTTCTTTAAATAAACCTTGATTCCCTGCTTTCTCTCCGCTATAATGCTGTAATTGAAAGGAGATCGATGCCATGTTTCGTATGTGGATGAAAATTTTTACAGATAATCGTCTGGTGAAAGACACCGTCATCTGTATTGAAGATGAACAGATGAGCCGGACAGCCAAAGTCTTTAAGGCCGTTTCCGATGCCTGCAGCCAATTCGATCTGGCTCAGCCAATCTGGCTTGACGCCAACATACGTGAATTTCAAAAACATAATAAAACCCGCTTTGTTCAGGATAATTTTGTTGAAGAAATCGACTTTGATTATCTTGAAGTCCATATTATAGAAGAGTAAAGGAGATTAAAATATCATGATGTATATACTGTTAATCATCGGATTTTTCCTTTTAATTAAAGGAGCCGATTATTTCGTGGAGGGCAGCTCCGCCATCGCAAAGCTTTTAAAAGTCCCTTCCGTCGTCATCGGACTGACCGTTGTCGCTCTTGGAACAAGTGCACCGGAAGCCGCTGTCAGTATCACTGCCGGTCTGGCCGGAAGCAATGATCTTGCATTAAGTAATGTTATTGGTTCCAATATTTTTAACCTTGTCCTCATTGTCGGCATCTGCGCTCTGATCCAACCTTTTATTATTGATCAGAGTATTTTAAACAGAGACTTTCCTCTGGCAATTTTGAGCTCTGTCATTTTATTATATTTCATTCGTGACAATCGTCTTTCCCGTCCGGAAGGTCTTATACTGTTGACACTGATGATCGGATATCTTTCACTTACTGTTGTTTCAGCCATCCGCCATACCATAGATATTGACGTTCAGGAACATTATCTTCCTATGCACACAAGCCTGCTCTACATCGTCCTTGGACTTGCTGCCATTATTTTCGGCGGTGATCTGGTTGTTGATAATGCCTGCCGAATTGCTGCTGCTTTCGGTTTAAGCGAAACACTGATCGGTTTGACAATCGTTGCTATTGGAACTTCCCTGCCCGAACTTGTCACATCCATTACGGCTTCACGAAAGGGTGAAAGCGGTCTGGCTCTCGGAAATGTCGTCGGTTCCAATCTGTTTAATATTTTATTTATTCTCGGACTTTCCTCAACGGTTCATCCAATCGCTGCCCAGGAAACGGCCATGATGGATATACTGATCTTAATCATCATGACCACTGTCATCTATATTTTTTGCAGAATACGCGGAACAATGGGGCGTTTTATGGGTGCACTCTGTGTGGCTGCCTACGCTGCCTATTCCGTTTATATCATTTTGCGCTGATTTTAAAAGAAATCTCTCTCTGAGGGATTTTTTTATTTTATATTCATATATTAAAATAAAAAGGATCCTTATGAAAGATTTCATCAAAACCGGCTGCATTATATGCAGCGTCTTTCTCATTTTTTTACTTCTAATGGAATGGATCCCATCCAATATCCATATATCAACTTCCGCCTCCTCGGAAAATTCCCCGATCTATTGTGGCGACCGTCAAAATCCGCGTATTGCAATTACCTTTGACACAGAAAATACAGCCAAATATCTCCCGGATATTCTGGATGTCCTTGATACTTATAATATATCTGCCACTTTTTTTATTACAGGGAAGTGGCTGGATAATTATCCCGAAGAAACCAGACAGCTTGTAGACTCCGGTCATGAGCTTGGCAATCACGGCAATAATCACATCGCCATGAATCAATTATCCGAAGAGGAATGCCGGGATGAAATTATCCGTCTTCATAAAAAAACAGAAGAACTTACAGGCTTTCAAATGACTTTTTTCCGATGCCCTTTTTCCTCATTTAACAATACAGTCATAAAAGTAGCGGCTGAATGTGGTTATCAGACCGTGGAATGGACCTGTGATTCTATGGACTGGAAAATAAAAAATGCAAAAGTCATCGCACGTCTGCTCTGTAAAGATCCGAATCTGGGTAACGGAACGATTATCCGCATGCATGTGGATACACCTTTTGCTGCACCGGCTCTTAAAATTATTATCCCAAAATTAAAAGAAAGAGGTTACGAAATCGTTCCTCTTTCTCAAATACTCTAAATTATCTTTTCCACGTAGATGGTGCAAATAACAGCAAAATAGGGAAAATCTCCAATCGCCCGATCAACATATCCAGTGCCAGAATAATTTTTGACAAAATTGAATAGGCTGAAAAGTTGGCCGTCGGACCTACCGCGTGAAATCCGGGTCCAATATTATTAAAGGTGGCGGCTACCGCCGAAAAATTAGTTTCAAAATCAAATCCATCCAGACTGACGATCAAAATCGATACTACAAAAATAATAATATATGCCGACAAAAAAGCAAAAATGGAGCGCAGCACTGTATCATCAAGTGCCTTTCCGTCCAGCTTTGTCACGCGGATACTTCTCGGATGAATCAACGCAGCCATTTCTCTTTTAACTGTTTTCAGGTACACAATAACGCGTGATACTTTCATACCGCCGCCGGTACTTCCCGCACAGGCTCCGATGAACATTAAGGCCAGCAGTATGCCCTTCGAAAAGGAAGGCCACAAATCAAAATCCACGGTCGAAAAGCCGGTGGTCGTCATAATGGAGGCGGCCTGAAAAGCAGCCTGGTGGAAATGCTCCAGTACACCGCCGGCCTGACCCCCAATATTGATCGTGATCATAATAACCGCACCAAAGTAGATAATAAAATACCACCGTACTTCTTCCATAGAAAAAGCATCTTTTGCCTTCCTGTAGAGAATTAAAAAATAAAAGGAAAAATTCACTCCAAAAAGCATCATAAACACGGTTGTAACGATCTGAACATATGTACCATAGCTTGCCAGGCTGCTGTTAAGCACGCCAAAGCCTCCGGTGCCGGCTGTTCCGAAAGCAATGCACAATGCATCGAATACGGGCATCTTTCCCAGTATGAGAAGAATCACCATGACAACTGTCATTCCAAAATATATTTTGTAAAGCATGATTGCCGTCTCTCTGAGACGAGGTACCAGTTTCGATACGGACGGTCCCGGTGACTCAGCTTTCATAAGCTGAAGGTTATGTTCACCGCCGGCTAAAGGCAAAATTGCCAGAATAAAAACGAGAACGCCCATGCCGCCAATCCAGTGAGAAAAGCTTCGCCAGAACAACATGCTTTTGGATAGGGCTTCAACGTCTGATAAAATGCTTGCTCCTGTTGTCGTAAATCCTGAAACAATCTCAAAAAATGCATCGATAAAAGAAGGAATCTCACCAGACAATACAAAAGGCATGCATCCGGTCATACTCATGATAATCCATCCGAGAGCAACAGAAATATATCCTTCTCTTGCATAATATGTGGTTTTTTTAGGCTTTTTTGATGAGAGCAGTGTGCCGACAAGAATACAGATCAATGCACTGATGACAAAGGCAATGCCGCTGCGTTCACGATAAATTAATGCCACAAGCATCGGCATGATCATTAAAATACCTTCTACTCTCAAAATCCAGCCTATGATATAGCGTATACTTCCATAGTTCATAATTATCTCATCGCCCCGCTTAAAATATCTTCCAGTCGATTCAAATGACCTTCCTTCGTCACAATAACCACCTTATCTCCCGCACGTATACAGTCCTGCCCGGAAGGAATGATAACTGTATTATCCCGAAGGATGCTGCATAAAAGCAGTCCCGGCTTTAATTTTAAGTTCATGATCGGAATGTTCGTAACTTTTGATTCTTCCTCAACGGAAAATTCAAGTGCCTCCGCCTTATTATCTGCAACACGGTACACCATCTCAACCTTACTGTCACGTTCATTGACCATGCTGTTTTCCAGATCTCTGACAAACTGGATGATATGTTCCGCTGTCAGATATTTCGGACTGATAATACTTCCAATCGGAATGCTGCGGACAATACCCTCAAAATCAATCTTATTGACTTTTGTGATCAGCTTAACATTTGAAACCTGATTCGCATAGAGTGACAGCATAATATTCTCTTCATCAAAATTCGTCAGAGATACAAAAGCATCCATACGCTCTAATCCTTCTTCCAGAAGAAGTTTACTGTCTGAGGCATCCCCGTGAATAATAATCGCTTTATCCAGTTTTTCACTCAGCTCATTACATCGCTTGAGGTCCTTGTCAATAATTGTAATATTTACTTTTGCTTTTAATAATCTCTGAGCCAGATAATAAGCGATAGTTCCTCCCCCCGCGATCATTACATTCCGAATCAGCCGGGCTTTAATACCAATCGTATGAAACAAGGCATTCATCGTCTCAGCAGGTGCCAGCATAGATATCTTATCTCCCGATTTTAATACCGTATTACCGCTTGGGATCACAACTTCTTCACCGCGTTCCAGAATGCAGATCAGAAAATGATTACCGTATTTGACAGCCACATCCATGACCCGCATCTCATCCCAAGGCGATCCTTTCGGTATCTCCAACCGAAACATATAGGCCCGCCCTTTCGCAAAAGTATCCACGTCAAGTGCCGATGGTACCTGAATCAAGCGCTCGATATCTCTTGCCGTTGCATACTCCGGATTGATGGACAGGGATAAACCCAGCTCCTCACGTATAAAATCAATATCGTCCATATATTCCGGATTTCTTACTCTGGCAATTGTCTTACAGTTACCTGCCTTTTTAGCGATCAGGCAGCTTAAAAGATTGACTTCATCATGTCCTGTCACGGCAATTAAAAGATCGGCATCCTCTACCCCTGCCTCTTTCTGCATTTTGTAACTGTTACCATTCCCCACATAACCGATAATATCCAACGCATCCACTGCTGCCTGAATTCTCTCACTGCGCGGCTCAATAACAGCAATCTCATGTCCCTCTTCACTGAGCTGCTCAGCCAATGTATATCCGACCTTGCCACATCCCACAATAATAATTTTCATAACACTACCTCATTTAGCACTGCCCCATTTTTACAATACTTTCTGTCACCAATTTCGAAAAGACTGGAGCTACCCTCTCTCCTGCTGCTTTGACTTCCTCATGACTTAAAGGCTGTCCTGTGATTCCCGCAGCCATATTGGATATGCAGGATATTCCGCATATCCTCATTCCCATATGTTTTGCTGCAACAGCCTCGCAGGCTGTACTCATTGCAACTGCATCCGCTCCGAGCAAACGAGCCATCTGAACCTCCGCAGGTGATTCATAGTTTGGACCGGTAAATTGAATATAAACGCCTTCCTTCAGGGAAAAATCCATATCTTTTGCCACATCACGTATCATCTGCTGAAGCGATCGATCGTAAATATGCGTCATATCCGGAAAACGTGTTCCTAATTCATCAATATTTTTCCCAATTAAAGGTGACGGAACGAAGGTTGAAATCTGATCTGTAATCATCATTAAATCTCCCGGAACAAAATCCGGATTCAACCCTCCGGAAGAATTTGTCAACATAAGGATCTCCGCACCCATCAAATGCATGAGGCGGATCGGAAGCACCACATCCGACATGGAATACCCTTCATAATAATGAATACGCCCCTGCATAACAACAACCGGCACATCTTTAATATATCCAAACAAAAAACGACCCTGATGTCCTTCTACCGTCGATATCGGAAAATTATCAATTTCAGCATAATCCACACGGTATCGGATATCAATGTTGTCTCCGTAATCTCCGAGACCGGATCCAAGTACCAGTGCCACCTTCGGATGGAAATTTACTTTTTTTTGAATACACTCCACACACGCCATTATTCTTTTATATTCATCCTTCATAAACGCTCCCCCTGTTCTCCACAATAAAAGTTTAAAGTGAAAAAGGGGCGTCGCTATGACACCCCCTGAAATTATGCGTATACACGAATCATTGAAGAAATTTCCTGTACAAAGGACATATCGCTCAATGTCTGCATAGCCGCTTTAAAATTCTTCTCCTGTACAACATCAGTTATTGCAACGATCTCAGCCATACCATCACCTGCCGGACGCTGAATGATCTGTTCAATGCTCACATGATTATTTCCAAGAATACTTGCCACATTTCCAAGTACTCCGGCACAGTCGCTGACGATCATACGGACAAAGTATTTACTCTCAATATCGCCAATTCCCTTAATAGGAAGTTCTTTATAGCAGCTGCATCCGACTCTGGACAAACATCCATAGATAATGTTTCTGGCAACTTCGATCACATCGCCGACAACTGCACTTGCTGTAGGAAGCTCACCTGCACCTCGTCCATAGAACATAGTATCATCTACAGCATCTCCATGAACAAAAACTGCATTAAATACATCATTAACCGATGCCAGCGGATGATCTTTTCGAATCAGGGTCGGATGTACACGAACTTCCACACCGCTTTCTGTATGGCGGGCAATTCCGAGAAGTTTAATGACACAGTCCATATCTTTTGCATATTTTATATCTTTTGATGTAATACGTGTAATACCTTCTGTATAAACATCATCAAATGTTATTCTTGAATGGAAACCGATCGACCCCATAATGGCCATCTTGCGTCCTGCATCCAGACCTTCCACATCAGCTGTCGGATCTGCCTCGGCATATCCTAACTCTGTAGCTTTTGCCAATGCCTCATCAAATTCCATATTCTCCTGATCCATCTTTGTCAGAATATAATTCGTTGTACCATTAACGATACCCATAATTTCTGTAATATCGTTGCCAACAAGGCATTCTTTCAAAGGACGGATAATCGGAATACCACCTGCACAGGACGCTTCAAATAAAAAGTCTACATGATTGGCTTCTGCTGCATCAAGAAGTTCTCTTCCATGCACTGCGATTAAATCTTTATTCGCAGTTACAACGCTCTTTCCTGCATTCAGGCACCGAAGAATAAATGTACGTGCCGGCTCAATGCCGCCCATAACTTCAACAACGATCTGAATGCTCTCATCGTTCACAATATCCTCAAAATTCTCTGTTAATAAAGAAGCATCCACATCTTTACGTGTTTCTGAAATACTTTTTACAAGAATCTTCTTAATCTCAATATCCGTACCGGCTCTCAAATACATATCATCTTTACGCATCTGAAGCAGTTTATATACACCGCCGCCTACTGTTCCCGCTCCCATAATCGCAAGCTGGATTGGTTTCATCTCTTTTTTCATGGTATATCTCCTCTATTTTATCATTTCCACATATAATTATTATTTTATCATGATTTTTATATTTGTACACATCAAATTCATAAATTTACATAAACATGCACAAAATCGGAGGAATCAACAGAACCGGCAAATAATTCGCCACCTTGATTTTCGTCACTCCGATCAAATTCAGTCCTAATGCAATGATCAGTACGGATCCGGCACACGTCATCTCATGAATGGCATAATCGGTTAAAAACGGGGCAATGACCCGTGCAAGAAGAACTAAACCACCCTGAAATACAAAAACAAAAATATCTGATAGCATAACACCGATACCTAAACTCGCAGCCAGAACACAGGACGAAATCAAATCCAATGTGGCCTTTGTAAAAAGCATCTCGCAATCCCCTGTTAAGCCGGCCTGAAGCGAACCGACAATCGTCATAGCCCCCACACAAAAAAGGAGACTGGCCGTGACAAAGCCTTCCACTACGGTTACCTGCCCGTTTTCCTGCTTAAATTTACTTTCAACATAAGCAGCAAGGCGATTCAACTGCCCGTCAATATCCAGCAGCGTACCGATGATGGTGCCGATCGCCATAGATAGAATCAACACAAGTGTATTCTCTCCATTCAGAGCACCGGATATTCCGATATAAATCGTACACAGACCAATGCCTGCCATTAAAGCCCCTGTGACTTTATCCGGAATACCCTTCTTTAAAAGCAGACCAACAAGACTCCCGATAAACACAGTTGCCACATTGACAAATACTCCCAGCATCTATCTTCCCTCTTTCCGAAATTTTTCCAGTATTAATACTATACAATCGGTTTTTAGGATTGTCAACAAAATTCTTTACTTAATTAACGTATTCATGTGCGAGAGTGCCTTATAAAAAATGTCCCTTAGATTAAAAAAAGCACCTTCCTCCCGGAAGGTGCTCAAACCTGTTTTTTGAATTATTTTTGTGTTTCAGATTCAGTTTCAGAAGATGAAGTCTCAGATGCTGTTGTTTCAGTATCTGTTTCGGAAGAAGATTCTGCTGTTGTATCTGCAGCACTTCCTGTTTCATCCGTTGTCTCATCTGTCTTGGAAACAATCTTATATTCTTTCCATGCATCGGACTCTGTATATTTTGCTTCTTCTACCATCTGTGTGATCTTATCGTTGATGCTTGTATACTTCTTGCTTTCTTTTGCCGCCTCAACAGAAGCCGCTGTAGCTTCCTCATCATTCAGAGAGATACATTTAATAATATGATAGCCATACTGACTCTCAACAAGATCACTGATCTGTCCTTCTTCAAGCTCCCATGCTGCTGTGTAGAAAGGTTCTACCATAGAGGACTGATTTACCGGATCATAACCATTCTTATCAAATGAAAATTCAAATCCGGCATTCTCTGCTGTATATTCGTCTGATAAAGCTTTAAAATCTTCTCCATTCTTTGCTTTCTCAAGAACTTCTTCGGCTTTTGCTTTCTGTTCTGCCAGATAGGCTTCTTTCTCCTCATCTGTCATATCCACGTTATTGCCTTCGCTGTCTTTCTTTGTTGTCTCTGTTGTGGAAATTAAAACATGCTGTACTTTAATACATCTTGCGTCTTCGGTCTCCTCATCTGTCAATTCAACCGCTTCTTCTTCCATCATCTTCTGATAAACATAACCGGCCAATGTGCTCTTCTCTACGACTGAACGGATAGCATCTTCTGTGATACCCTCAGCTGCCATGACATCTTCACCGACATTCGTCTTAAAATTTGATATATATTCATCTACAGAAGATTTATCCTCATCACTTAAAGAAACACCGTAATCATCTGCTTTGGAACTGAGCAGGACCATCTGAACAAGTTCTTTTGTGATCATCTCTTTCATAGAGTCGCCAAAAGTTGTTCCTTCTTCTATCTCCATATCCCAGATTTCACTTCCATAGTATGCTTCATACTGGCTCTTCATAACATAAGCATAAAGTTTTGCTTCATCCATGCTCACGCTGCCTTCATCCATCGTAATCGCTGCATCAGCTGTTGTTGATGATGTCTGACTTTTGCCGCAGCCTGCTAAAAGAGCAACGGACATACTGACCACAACTGCTGCGGAAACGATTCTCTTCATCCAATTCTTCATATCTTTTCAGTTCCTCCTGATTTCTTATTTTTCAACTTTGTCCATTATAGTTGATTTCTCATCTTCAAGCAATCCTTTTATATCTTTTATCACACTTTTTTCACATTTTAAAATATTCTGCATCTCTTCTTTTTTCATTTTTAATATAAAATGCGGCTGTTCTGCAGATTTGAAGCGAAGTCTTGCACCATACCTTTGTACCAGTTCCGGAATTTTTTCCACACACACCTGTGCATTCTTATAAAGAAATATCTTTGTTTCCCCGTTTCTGCACGAGAGCTGTGTAATGCAGGCCTCATGAGCCTGAGCCTTTAAAAGTGCAATATCCAAAAGATTTTGAGCCGACTTCGGAAGTTCTCCAAAACGGTCACTGAGCTCATCTATCATCTCTTCATATTCTTCTTCATTTTCAATGCCCGCAATCCGTTTATAAATCTCCAGTTTCTGAACTTCATTTTTAATATAAGAAGACGGAATAAAAGCATCAATATCCAGATCAAGTACCGTCTCAAAGTTATCTTCAACAACCGGATCACCTTTTAATTTCATAACAGCTTCGTTCAGCATTTTGCAGTACAGATCATAACCGACAGACTCCATATGCCCGCTTTGCTGCTGTCCAAGCAGATTGCCCGCACCTCGTATTTCAAGATCCCTCATGGCAATTTTAAACCCTGAGCCAAACTCGGTGAACTCACGAATTGCCGCCAGCCGTTTTTCAGCCACTTCGCGCAGGACCGTATTTCGCTGATAGAGTAAAAATGCATATGCGGTACGATTTGAACGTCCTACTCTTCCTCTGAGCTGATATAACTGGGAAAGTCCAAGCTTATCTGCATCGTGAATGATCATTGTATTCACATTTGAAATATCCAGTCCCGTTTCTATGATCGTCGTCGAGACAAGTACATCAATTTCACCATTGATAAACCGATACATCACTTTTTCCAGCTCACGCTCACTCATCTGCCCATGTGCAAATGCGACTTCCACATCCGGAACAAGTTTCTGAATTGCTGCCGCCATCTCGACAATCCCATTCACACGGTTAAATACATAATAGACCTGACCGCCTCTTCCTGTCTCCCGGACGATGGCTTCCCTTACCATCTCATCATTATATTCCATAACATAGGTCTGAATCGGCATACGGTCCATCGGCGGTTCACTGAGTGTACTCATATCCCGAATGCCGATCATGCTCATATGAAGTGTTCTCGGGATCGGTGTCGCTGACAGAGTGAGTACGTCAATGTTTTCTCTGAGCTGTTTGATCTTTTCTTTGTGGGCCACACCAAAACGCTGCTCCTCATCAACGATGAGCAGACCCAGATTTTTAAATTCCACATCCCTGGATAAAATACGATGTGTTCCAATCAGAATATCCACCATACCCTTTTTTAATTCCTTCACTGTTGCCGCCTGCTCTGTTTTTGTACGAAAACGAGACATTGTTCGTATAATGACCGGATATTCTTTCATCCTCTGAACAAATGTATTATAGTGCTGTTGAGCCAGAATCGTTGTCGGGACAAGAACGGCTACCTGTTTTCCATCCTGAACCGCTTTAAAAGCCGCACGAATAGCTACCTCCGTCTTTCCGTATCCCACATCCCCGCAGATCAGACGATCCATTATTTTGCTGCTCTCCATATCCCGCTTTGTATCTTCAATGGCCGTCAGCTGATCCTCTGTCTCCGCATAAGGAAATGCTTCCTCAAATTCTCTCTGCCAGATCGTATCCGGACCAAAGACATATCCTTTCTGAGATTGCCTTGCCGCATATAATTTAATCAGATCCTCTGCCAGATCTTTTACTGCCCCTCGTACTCTGTGTTTTGTCCGGCTCCATTCCTGGCCGCCCAGCTTGTTAAGCTTCGGTCGTTTTGCATCCGCGCTGGCATATTTTTGTATCATATCCAACTGAGTTGCCAGGATGTAAAGGTTATCCCCACCGGAATATTCTATTTTTATATAATCTTTTTCTACTTTATCTACTTCTATTTTTTCTATACCTTTATAGATACCCAGACCATGGTTTTCATGTACGACATAATCGCCAATATTCATATCCATAAAGCTGTTTAATTTCTGTCCGCTGTATTCTCTTTTCTTTTTACGCCTTTTTTTGCCTTCACCAAAAATGTCACTCTCTGATAAAATAACAAATTTTATCATTGGATATTCCACACCGCTATGCAGATTTCCGTGGCATATCACAAGCTGTCCCGGCTCTACTGTACTTTCTTCCGACTCGGCTACCACCGGTTCCATGCCATACTCTCTCAGATCTTTTGCCAAATGCTCCGCCCGTGTACGCGAAAAGGCTACCAATATCATACGATATCTGTTTTTTTTCCACTGTTTCAAGTCCTTTACAAGCAGCTCAAAATTACGCTGATAAGATTGTATGGAATGCACTTCCAGATGATATTTGTGCATCGGCTTCAAATGCTCCAAATGCTGTCCGATTGTACTTAAAAGCAGGCATCTTCTTTTTCCCAGCTTATGAAACAAATCTTTTTCAGAATAAAGGATATCCATCTGCCCTGACACAATATATCCTTTTTCCAGACGCCCTTTCATGCTTTCCTCAAATTCCCGGGTCACTCCTGCCATTCTCTCACTAAGTCTTGCAGGCTCATCTAAAAATATAAGTGTTTCCTTTTCAGGAAAATAATCCAAAAACGAAGCTCGATCTTCATAAAAATACCGAATCAGGCTGGCAAGATTGGCACTGCCAATCGAAAAATCAAATGCTTCACTTATCTCCTCATAAAAATGTTTTAAATTAGCAGCTCCCTGCGGATCTCCATTCTTTTTAAATACCTGACTTGACTTATCCACATCTTTTTTTAATTTCTGAAGACCTTTCTGAATCTTTGTTTCCGTAAAGATCAACTCGGATGCGGGATAAATACTGACAGACTTATGACGCTCAATCGAACGCTGACTATCCACATCAAAACTTCGTATTGTATCGATTTCATCATCCCAAAATTCAATACGGTACGGACAGTCATCCGATAAATTGTAAAAATCAAGAATTCCTCCCCGAATAGAAAATTGTCCCGGTCCTTCGACCTGCACCCCTCTCTCAAATCCAAGATTGACCAGTCTTTTTGCCAGACTTTCTCTGTCCACAATACTTCCTTCGCGAAGATCAATAACCTGCTGTGCTATTTTTTCCAGAGGTATCAGACTGTCCATCAGGCCATCCATTGTTGTTATGACTGTCACCGGCTCATGATCCAGAAGTTTGCGGATAACCCGAAGCCGCTGCTGAACCAGTGCCTGACCGTGAATATCCGCACTATAAAAAATAATATCTCTTGACGGATAATCATAGACATTCTTATCAAAGAAACGATAATCTTCATATATATCTTTCACACGCTTCTCATTATGAGTAATAATCAATTTAAATGGATATTCCTCACTAAAGCTTGCCATCCAATGTGTTTTCTGAGCATCCACACAGCCATCGATCCACACCGGACATTCAAGGTCCCGAAGGTTTTCCTGAATACGCTCATATTCCCCCAGCTCAAGCAACGGTTCTCTGAATAATTTCACTATACATCCCTCTTCTTAGCATTATATTGATTCATTGCTGCATCAATATTATCCATCACCATCAATTTAACTGCGCCAATCACATTATCCGACGCTTCTCTTAAAGCCTGCTGTTCCTCTTTAGAATATTTTGACAAAACATAATCTGCCAGATCCCATCCCTGAGGTTTCTCGCCAACCCCAACTTTAATTCTTGGAAACACATCTGTTCCCAGATGAGCAATAATATTTTTAATGCCATTATGGCCGCCTGCACTTCCCTTTTTGCGTATTCTAAGACGCCCTACATCCAGACTGATATCATCATATATAATAATCATATTTTCCGGGTCAATTTTATAGAAATCGGCAATCTCGCGAATGCTCTCACCGCTGAGATTCATATAGGTCTGCGGTTTTGCCAAAATAACTTTCATTCCTTCAATAACACCTCTGCCGACAATGGCCTTGTGCTTTTTTGTTGTCACATCGATTTGAAATGCATCTGCTAATGCATCAATCATGGAAAATCCGACATTATGTCTGGTTCCCTCATACGTTTTTGAAGGATTACCCAATCCTGCTATTAAATACATTATTAACATTCCTCTCTAACTTTAAAATAATAATGTATGCGTAATTTTACGCACGAAAAGACAGGAGAAAAACCTTCTGGCTTTTCTCCCATCTTTCCCCCCATATTTAACTCTTAGATAGCCGTTTCTTCCTCTTCGCTTTCTAAAGCTGCTATTTCGTATTTCTGTAAAATAATACTCTGAATACGTTCTCTTGTATCCGAATTGATCGGATGCGCGATATCACGATATTCACCATCCGCAGCTTTTCTGCTTGGCATTGCAATAAACAAGCCCTTTTCACCTTCAATGACTTTAATGTCATGGACAACAAACTCATTATCCAGCGTAATCGAAACAACTGCCTTCATCTTTCCCTCTTTTGTTACTTTACGCACTCTAACATCCGTAATCTGCATGTCTTATGTCCTCCCCAAAGATCCATCTTATTATAAAATATATCGGTCACTCTTTTCAACAACGATCTGAATTTTTCCATCTTCCCCTATGTATGAAGCATTGGCACGAATTGTATCTCTGCTTTCAACAATACAATTTTCAATAACTGTATTATCTCCAATATAAACATCATTTAAAATAATAGAATTTTTAATTACGCAATTGTTGCCAACATAAACTTTTTTAAACAGAATGGAATCCTGAACTTCACCATTGACAATACATCCGCTGGAAACAAGAGAATTTTTAATCTTAGATCCCGGATTAAATTTTGCCGGAGGCAAATCTTCAATTTTCGAATACACATTCGGATAATCATGGAAGAAATAATCCCTGACATCTCTCTTAAGGAAATCCATATTTGCATGATAATAGGAATCAATCGTCGCAATATTCTCCCAGTAACCTTCATGTTTATATCCAAAAATTTTCTTTACATCTTTATACCGTACAAGAATATCCTGAACAAAATCGTTTCTCTTTTCTTCATGAGCTTTCTGAATCAGTTCAATAAGCAGACGCCGACGAATAACATATACACCGATGGATACTGTATTCGTCTGAGCTACCAGTGGTTTTTCCTCAAAGTTAACAATTCTGCCGTCTTCAGCCATGCGAACCACACCAAAACGATGTAAATCCTCTGTCTCTGCTTCAATATCTTTAACGGCTACTGTGATATCTGCCTTTTTCTTGATATGATAATCAAGAATCTTGTCAAAATCCATCTTATATATACAGTCACCGGATGTAATAATAACATATGGCTCATGACACTTTCTCAGGAAATCAAGATTCTGATAAATAGAGTCTGCTGTTCCAAGATACCATGAATTGCTCTCTTCTGTAATAAAAGGAGTCAATACAAATAAACCACCCTGTTTACGTCCAAAATCCCACCATTTTGAAGAATTTAAATGTTCATTTAAGGATCTGGAATTGTACTGAGTAAGTACCGCTACTTTCTGAATATGTGAATTGCTCATATTACTTAAAACAAAATCGATGCACCGATAGCTGCCGGCCACTGGCATCGCAGCAACTGCACGATTTTTCGACAACTGACCCATCCGGTTATTGCTGCCCCCTGCTAATACTATTCCAACTGCTTTCATTACATCTCACCTGCCTTAACTATAGCCTGTCCACTTGCAAGAAGTCCATCCGGATAATCTTCTGCCACTGTCTTTCCTACAATTGCTGTATTTTTACCGATCTTAACATTTGAAGGAATGACAGAATTCTCAGCTACTGTCACCAGATCAAACGCATATACCTTCGGATTCAATACGCTTTCTGCATATTCACCCACACTGAAAACAACATTGTCACCGACCTGTACATTTTCTGCAATAATACCTTTATCAATCGTACAATTCTTGCCAATATGTGTACCGCTCATAATGATCGTATCCCGGACAACCGTTCCCTCATCAATGACAACACCTGAGCCGATAACACTATTATATATCTCTCCGTATATCTCAGAGCCTTCGCCGACAATACACCGATTTACTTTTGAACTGTCCGCAAAATAAAGTGGTGTAATCATATCGTTATTCGTATAAATCTTCCAGAACTCTTCATATAAATTAAATTCAGGAATAATATCGATCAATTCCATATTGGATTCCCAATAAGAACCAAGTGTTCCTACATCTTTCCAGTATCCATTAAATTCATAAGCATAACAATTACTTGTTTTTTCATGAACATAAGGAATAACATGCATACCAAAATCACAACCTGGCTGATCTTTTAATTTCAGAAGAGCTTCACGAAGTGTCGGCCAATTAAAGATATATATTCCCATGGAAGCCAGATTACTGCTTGGCTTCTCCGGTTTTTCCTCGAAATCTTTAATATGTCCATTCTCATCTGCAACTACAACACCGAATCTGCTGGCTTCTTCCCACGGTACCGGCATGCAGGCAATAGTGATATCTGCATTCCTGGACTTATGGAAATCGAGCATTACTTCATAGTCCATCTTATAAATATGGTCTCCACCAAGAATAAGAACATATTCCGGATTATAATTCTCAATATATTCCAGATTCTGGAATATCGCATTGGCTGTTCCCGAATACCAGTCCGCATTCTCTCCGCCCTCATATGGAGGAAGAAGTGTAACTCCTCCGTAGTTTCGGTCTAAATCCCACGGAATACCTATTCCAATATGTGTATTCAGTCTCAAATGACGATACTGCGTCAACACACCAACCGTGTCTATTCCTGAATTGATACAGTTGCTCAACGGAAAATCAATAATACGATACTTTCCGCCAAAGGATACTGCCGGTTTAGCCACGTTTGCCGTTAAAACCCCCAATCTACTGCCCTGTCCCCCCGCAAGGAGCATAGCGATCATTTCTTTCTTAATCACGTAATCACCTCTTGTTGTTCTCTATGATTCTCTTATTATACCACCATACGATTAAATTGTGAACACTTTTTACTATTTTTCTTATATTTAACTCCTAAAGATGTTCAATATTCCGATTTTTTTCGACTCAGGCGCAAAATTAAGCATTATTTTTTCACAATTATATCAATTGATTTTTGTGCATTTTTATATATTGATTTAAAAATCTTTATTTTTTTCCTGATTCAAGCTATAATAGGATAGTTATGAAACATCTAAAATTTAAAAAATAAGGAAGTGCTATTTTATGTATAAAATCGATTTTAACCGACCGATCAAAATTCACTTTATGGGCATCGGCGGAATAAGTATGAGCGGTCTTGCCGAGGTCCTTCTTGAACGTGGTTTCACGATTACAGGTTCGGATATGAAATCTTCACCAATTACTGAAAAACTTGAATCTCACGGAGCTTCGATCATCTACAGTCAGACAGCAGACAATATTACGGATGACATTGATCTGGTCGTTTACACGGCAGCGATCCATCCGGATAATCCGGAATATCAGGCTGTTATTGCCAAAAATATCCCTCATATGGATCGTGCAGAGCTTCTCGGCCAGATTATGAGCAACTATAAAAATTCAATTGCTGTGTCCGGTACCCACGGAAAAACAACGACAACTTCCATGCTCTCATTAATTATGCTGGAAGGAAACTGTGATCCTACGATTTCTGTCGGAGGTATCCTCAAAGACATCGACGGCAATATCCGTGTCGGACGATCTCAAAACTTTATTACAGAAGCCTGTGAATACACCAACAGTTTCCTCAAATTCAATCCTCGCATTGAACTTATTCTCAATGTGGACGCTGATCATCTGGACTTCTTTAAAGATCTGGATGACATCCGCCACTCTTTCCGTCTTTTCTCTGAAAAACTTGATAAAGACGGCGTGCTCATTATCAATGGAAATATTGATAATCTCAACTATTTTACCGAAGGACTTCCATGTAAGATAATCACCTATGGTCTTGAGTCTTCAAATACTTACACAGCAAAAAATATCCTTTTTAACGAATCTGGCTGCGGAAACTATGATCTCTATATAAATGGAAAAAAAGCAGATCATATCGAATTAAGTGTTACAGGTCTTCATAATGTCTCCAACTCCCTTGCTGCAATTGCCGCCGCACAGGAACTGAATATTGACATGAATAAAATCAAATCCGGTCTTCTGAAATTCAAAGGCACAGACCGTCGTTTTGAATATAAAGGTACGGTCAACGGTATTACGATCATTGATGACTATGCACATCATCCGACAGAGATCGAGGCCACCCTCACAGCTGCCGCCAATTATCCTCATCGTAAGATCTGGTGTGTATTTCAACCCCATACTTATACACGTACAAAAGCACTTCTGAACGATTTTGCCAA